>NZ_JAFCSZ010000071.1:0-1051 GCF_049895765.1 Caulobacter sp. DWR1-3-2b1 | reverse complement strand
ATAGCGGGATGTTGTCGTGCTTCTTCCAGGGGTTCGACAGTTCTTTCCCCTTGAGGCTCTTGAGGCCCCGCACGATCCGGCGCCGCGTGCCGTGGGGCATGATCACGTCGTCGATATAGCCTCTGGAGGCCGCGACGAACGGGTTGGCGAAGGCAGCCTTGTACTCGGCCTCGCGGGCGGCCAGGGCGACAGGGTCCTTGGCCTCGGCGCGGAAGATGATCTCGACGGCCCCCTTGGCGCCCATCACCGCGATCTCGGCGGTGGGCCAGGCATAGTTCAAGTCGCCGCGCAGGTGCTTGGAGCTCATCACGTCATAGGCCCCGCCATAGGCCTTGCGGGTGATGACCGTGATCTTGGGCACAGTGGCCTCGGCATAGGCAAACAGCAGCTTGGCCCCGTGTTTGATCAGGCCGCCGTATTCCTGCTTGGTCCCGGGCATGAAGCCGGGCACGTCCACGAGCGTGATGATCGGGATGTTGAAGGCGTCGCAGAACCGCACGAAGCGGGCGGCTTTCCGCGATGAGTCGATATCCAGCACCCCGGCCAGCACCTGGGGCTGGTTGGCGACGATGCCGACGCTTTCCCCGTCCATGCGGGCAAAGCCGCAGATGATGTTCTTGGCCCAGTCGCTGCTGATCTCGAAGAAGTCGGCCTCGTCGACCATCTTCAGGATCAGTTCCTTCATGTCGTAGGGCTTGCCCGGATCGCTGGGGATCAGGGTGTCGAGGCTGGGCTCGTCGCGCAGGGCCTCGTCGAAGCTCGCGCGCTCGGGCGCGGGCTCGCGGTTGGAGCTGGGCAGGAAGTCGATCAGGCGGCGCACCTGGGTCATGGCCTCCAGATCGTTCTCGAACGCGCCTTCGGCCACGCCCGACTTGGCCGCGTGCACCCGGGCTCCGCCCAGTTCCTCGGCGGTGACCACCTCGTTGGTGACGGTCTTGACCACGTCAGGACCGGTCACGAACATGTAGCTGGTGTCCTTCACCATGAAGATGAAGTCGGTCATGGCCGGCGAATAGACATCGCCGCCGGCGCACGGGCCCATGATCACGCT
>NZ_JAFCSZ010000070.1:0-1456 GCF_049895765.1 Caulobacter sp. DWR1-3-2b1 | reverse complement strand
TTCCCCGCGCAGCCCGTCCAGCACGATCCGGATCTTGTCTTCCGCCGAGAAATGCCGGCGCGTCGCCCGCCGGATATCCTTCACCACCCGCTCTCCGGGCGCCGCTTTCGCGGCCAAGGATTTTGGTCTCATCTTCGTTCCTTCGTCACTAACGATGAGACCAAAATCCTCCTCTAAACGGAACCCTCAATCTGTCTCAAAGGCGCTGACGGCGGACACTGCGGGCCGAACTTGATCGTCCAACAGCGGATCGTCTCGTAGCTGCCTCGATCCCGCGCTGGGCCAACAGCTCTTCGACGTCGCGGAAACTCAAGGTGAAGCGGAAATAGAGCCACACCGCGTAGCGGATGACCTCCGCCGGGAACCGATGACGCTTGAACGAGAGAGCACGCATGGAGCGCTCCTGCCCGCCTCAGTGGATCGCGTCCAGCCCCCACGCTTCGTCACCGCACCGTTAAGCTGACAGCACCCGCTAAGCAGCCCGTTAAGCTGACAACACCGCTGGAAGGCCCAATATTTATTCGAACAAACCCCTGCCGCACTCACCACACTTATCTACGACATTTGGGCTGACAGGAATCCATCTCCCGGAAGTTCGAGAATCCCATAATGGCGTCGAACAATGGATACAGTTTAGCCGATCCGTCATCGCCATGAGCCAGTAAATCCCAAATGGAAAAAGGAGATGAATTATTAGCCAACGATTCCCCTCGAATGCAAAAACGAAGAATGCTGAAAACAGCCCAATCTGAGAGGAAACTATGAGTATTTTCACGAAAATTTTCTTCATTTTAACACCCTAGATCGACCACTTTTCCAGCTACGCCGACCTGAGCCGCAAGGTTCAAGTTGCCCGTTCTTCCCGCGCCTCCGATTGCGACGGCACCTTGGGTTCGCTCCCAGAAGGGGCTTCGCATGCTAGTGCCAACGACTTCGTGGTAAAATCCGCCACCGACTTGACCCGCTTGAAAGTTCCCAGAAACACCAACACCTCCAGAAACTCCCCCACTCGCCTTCAACTGCGAAGTGACTTGTTTTCCGGTTGTGAGCCGTCCTCTAGCAGCTACACCAGCTCCAACCCCTACATCGACACCAATGCTGACGCCTAAGAGGCCAGTCTTGGGATCGAAAGCAAGACCGGAATTAAAGCCACCACCGAAGCCGTCATAGGCTGAAATTGCACCGCCAACTCCGAATGCAGGCAGCCCACAGACGGCCTTTTTCGCCGTCACCGTAATTGTCCGCCGTCAGCGCCTTTGAGACAGATTGAGGGTTCCGTTTAGAGGAGGATTTTGGTCTCATCGTTAGTGACGAAGGAACGAAGATGAGACCAAAATCCTTGGCCGCGAAAGCGACGCCCGGAGAGCGGGTGGTGAAGGATATCCGGCGGGCGACGCGCCGGCATTTCTCGGCGGAAGACAAGATCCGGATCGTGCTGGACGGGCTGCGCGGGGAA
>NZ_JAFCSZ010000069.1:0-1672 GCF_049895765.1 Caulobacter sp. DWR1-3-2b1 | reverse complement strand
CCCTCGAACATCGGCGCTTGCAGCACCGCAAAATCGCCGCCTAGATATCAACCCCAGATGAGGCCAACCCTCCGCTAAATCCGCGACCCGGCTGTCTCAAAACTTCTGACGACGTACACCCTCGCAGGTCGATGCCTTGGGGTGGGATTCTATCCGCAGTCAAATTTCTTCCACGCCGACGTCGGGGCAGGGTTCGGCGCTGGTAGATCACGCGCGCCGACAGACCCAATGGCGCGCCAAGAGCTCTGCGACACTCACCGGCAAGATCATTCGAAAGGACGCCGGAACATGGATCGAACTGGGGAGCTACCTAACCATCAGTCGCTAGACCCAGATCGGGCTTGCGGCGTGGTCTGAGTGGAATCCGAAGCTGTTGCTCTGTCCATGTCAGACCTACCATCTTCACCCTACCATTCTGGGCCCAAGATTATGAACAAGCCTCACCCCACGCGGTCGCCAGAAGCCCTCTTCGAAACGGCGACGGTCGGAGCCTTTCAACTCTCCAACCGGATCGTGATGGCGCCCCTTACCCGCAATCGCGCGGGGCCAGGCCTGATCCCCAGCGCCTATGCCGCCGAGTATTATGCGCAGCGCGCTTCAGCCGGCCTGATCATCGCCGAGGCTACTCAGATCTCGGCTCAGGCGCAGGGCTATTCCGATACGCCTGGCTGCTACAGCGATCTCCAGGTTATGGGGTGGCGAAAGGTGACGGACGCAGTGCATGCCAAGGGCGGGATCATCGTCCTGCAGCTCTGGCATACCGGCCGTGTGTCGCACACGACTTTCCAGAAGGATGGCCAAGCGCCGGTTGGGCCGTCCGCCATCCGGGCCAACACCCAGACCTTCATCGCGGGCCAGGGCTTCGTCGACGTTTCGACGCCCCGCGCGCTGGACCTCACGGAAATTCCTGGCATCGTCGAAGACTTCCGCTATGCCTCAAGCCGCGCCCTCGAGGCCGGGTTTGACGGGGTGGAGCTCCATGGCGCCCATGGCTACCTGCTCGACGCCTTCCTGCGGGGCGGCACGAACCATCGCACGGACGCCTATGGCGGCAGTATTGAGAACCGCGCCCGCTTGATCCTAGAGGTCACCAAGGCGGTCACCGCCGAGATCGGCGCGGACCGTGTGGGGGTGCGGCTGTCGCCAGTTTCGCCGGCTGGTGATTCCAAGGACAATGATCCCCAACCGCTGTTCAATCACGTGGTCGAAGGTCTCAACGGCTTCGGTCTGGCCTATGTGCATGTGGTCGAAGGCGCCACCGGTGGCGCACGGGACTATGCGCCGTTCGACTACCAGGCGTTGCGCGACCGCTTCGACGGCGTCTGGATGGTCAACAATGGTTATGATCGCCAAATGGCGATGGATGCCGTCTCCAGCGGTCGAGCCGATCTTGTGTCTTTCGGCCGGCAATTCATCGCGAACCCGGATTTAGTTCGCCGGCTCAAGGAGAACGGGCCTTTGAACGCGCTCCTGGCGCGCGAGACCCTCTATGGCGGGGGCGCGCACGGCTATACCGACTACCCGACGATGGACGCGGTTCCGGCCTCGACTAGCTAGATGTTTGGTCCCGGACTTTGATGGGTTGGATCGATGTTGAATCTTTCAGGCTCTTTTGTCCAGATTTTGCAGATGTATTCGTATGGGGTCAGGCCGTTGAGGGTCTTCAGACGGC
>NZ_JAFCSZ010000068.1:0-1829 GCF_049895765.1 Caulobacter sp. DWR1-3-2b1 | reverse complement strand
CCCTCGAACATCGGCGCTTGCAGCACCGCAAAATCGCCGCCTAGATATCAACCCCAGATGAGGCCAACCCTCCGCTAAATCCGCGACCCGGCTGTCTCAAAACTTCTGACGACGTACAGTTGTCGTAGGCGCACCAACCGACGGGCGACATAACATCGAGATGGTCGCTGCTGGGGACGCGCGCGTCGGCCAAGCGCTTGGACGTGTCGATGCGATAGGCGGAAATAATGTAGCGATTAGCGACTCAGTATTTACGGCACCAGGTGCGAGCTTTGAGAGAACGGGTGATCATGAAATTGGCCATGCCGGGGGACTCAGGCACCCAAATGACCCCTCCAACACACTAACTGTACCTACAGAAAATCTTATGTCTCAGACGGCGTTATCGAGTTCGAAAACGTTAACGGAAGACCAACTGAGGGCTATGAGGTCGATGCATGAATAGGGTTGTGGCGAATTACGTAATATTTGCGCTAAGTCTTACTCTGGCACTGTCTCAGACGGCCTGTGCATCTGCGCAAAAAATGGTGCCTGGAAATCCACGCGTGGTGCTGCTTGATGCTAATGCCAAGTTGGCGGTTTTGACGATCAATGGAATTGAAATATTTGAAGGATCATTGCGATCTCAAGATGACTCTACGGGGATTTCGAAGATAGTCACTATTAAGCGAAGTGAAAAATATGACATTCGGCTCATTGTAGATGGAAAGGTGATTTCAGATCTGGTGCCTGGCGGTGATGTGGAAACGATATACATCTCTCCAAGCTCTAAAACGCCGATTAAATCAAGCAATTCAAGCTCATTGTTGATTGATTAGGTGCGCGCGTTGGCGGCAATCATCGCCGATTGGCCGCTCCACGCGGCGGCCAGGGCGTAGGTGCAGATTCGTCGGGCCCTGTGTCGGCCGTCGAAAATCCTCAGCATCGGGTGTAGCCTGGCCTCAGATCGAAAGGGCCTTGCCATGACGCCTTCGCAGACCACGCCCCAACCTGGCGACCGCCTCGTCGCCGCCATCGAGGCGCAGACGGTGGCGATCGGCCGCGCGATGGAGCGTTCCGTTCTGATTCTGATGGCGGCCGCCACGGTGGGCGTGATCATGGTGCTCGTCGCCGCTTGAGCTGGCTGAGGCCGTCCTCCAGCGGGCGATCATGGCGCCAAATCGCCCCAACCCGAGGGGGCTGTCCCCGTGCCGGAAGACCGCCTTGGGCGGTGATCTCAGAACCCGCCAAGTCCTCCGAAACGACCCCGGCAAATGAGGGCAGGAAGGAAGGGCACGTCACGCACACCTGCGGTTCAGCTAGTGCATTGAAAAGCCGAGATAATATTTTGAAAAGGGTGTCATACTTTGGTATGACATTTTTGGCCGGATACCGGTTATCGAGCAAAAACAGTCGGTTAGATGTCATACCAAGGTAGGCGCGGCTCAGCCGGCCGTGGTGGTCCTGGCGGCGATCAGGGCCTTGGCGCGCCTGGCGCGCTCGAAGTGGCGCTGCCAGCCAGCAGGGCTCGATCATCGCCACCACCGACAGCGCCGCCGCGGTGACCACCACCACCAACACCTATGACGAGTACGGCATTCCCGCGCGGGCAACAGCGGCCGCTTCAAGTTCATCGGCCAGGTCTGGCTGCCCGACTTCGGCGCCTATCATTACATGGCCCGCGCCTATTCGCCCACGTTGGGGCGGTTTCTCCAAACCGACCCCATCGGCTATGAGGACGACTTCAACCTCTACGCCTACGTTGGCAACGACCCGCTCAACAAGACCGATCCGACGGGGAACATCGCTCTTCCCTTGCCCTTGCTTGCTGCTTGCGCGGGGCCACAAGC
>NZ_JAFCSZ010000067.1:0-2020 GCF_049895765.1 Caulobacter sp. DWR1-3-2b1 | reverse complement strand
TTTTTGAGCGAGGGAACCCGATGCCGACCGAGAGATTGTCGATGCGCCGCATACGCGACCTACTGAGATTGAAGTTTGAGAACGGGCTGAGCAGCCGGCTGATCGCGACCTCGCTGGGGATCAGCAAGGGGTCGGTTGGCGATTACCTCCAGCGGGTCCAAGTGGCCGGGGTGAGCTGGCCGTTGCCGGATGACATGACCGACACCGCCCTGGAGCGGCTGCTGTTTCCTGGCCAGCCGACGACGACGGCCGTTCCCCGCGCGGAGCCCAGTTGGACCCATGTCGACCAGGAGCTTCGGCGGAAGGGCGTGACCCGGTCGCTGCTCTGGCAGGAGTATCGAGCCGAGCATCCTGATGGCTACGGCTACGCCTGGTTCTGCGAGCGCTACGACATCTGGAAGCGGCGCACGTCGCCGACCATGCGCCAGAGCCACGCCGCCGGGGAGAAGGTGTTCGTCGACTTCGCCGGCGACACCATCGACGTCTTCGATCCGGGGACCGGCGCCGCCCGGCCGATGAAGCTGTTTGTCGCCGCCCTCGGAGCGTCCAGCTACATCTATTCCGAGGCCCGGCCCAGCGAGGGGCTCGCCGACTGGATCGGCTGCCATGTCGGCATGTTCGCCTTCTTCGGCGGCGCGACCGCGATCATCGTCTGCGACAACCTCAAGGCGGCAGTCACTAACCCAGACCGCTACGACCCCGGGATCAACCGCACCTATCAGGACATGGCTCGCCACTACGGCACCACGGTCATTCCGGCCCGCCCCTACAAGCCGCGCGACAAGGCCAAGGTTGAACAGTCGGTACTGCTGGTCGAGCGCTGGGTGCTGGCGCGCCTGCGCGACAGGCGTTTCTTCAGCCTGGTCGAGCTCAACCTGGCGATCACCGACCTGGTCGCCGAGCTCAACGCCCGCGTCATGCGCGCCTATGGCATGAGCCGCGCCGAGCTGTTCGCCACCGTGGACACCCCGGCTCTCAAGCCCTTGCCGGCCGCACCCTACGCCTTCGCCATCTGGAAGCGTTGCCGTGTCGCGCCCGACTATCACGTCGAGATAGACGGCTGCTGGTACTCGGTTCCCTATCGGCTGATCCGCGAGCTGGTCGATGTTCGCATCGCCGAGCGGACGGTGGAGGCCTTCCACAAGGGCGAGCGCGTCGCCAGCCACGCCAAGTCGCCCGGCCGCCGCGGCCACACCACGATCGCCGATCACATGCCCAGCGCCAATCGGCGCCACGCATCCTGGACGCCGGCCCGGATCACGGCCGTAGCCGAGAAGATCGGACCGGCCACCGCCGCCCTGACCCAGGCGATCATGACCGATCGGCCTCATCCAGAGCAGGGCTTCCGCACCTGCCTCGGCATCCTGGCCCTGGAGAAGACCTACGGCCGGGCCCGCCTGGAGGCGGCTTGCCAGCGCGGCGATCTGATCAAGGCCCGCTCCGTCAACTCGATCCGGTCGATCCTCAAGACGGGTCTGGATCGAGCCTTCCTCGACCCCGAGCCTGAGGCCGAGCCCCTGCGCCACGACAATATCCGTGGGCGAACCTACTTCCATTGACCCCCTTCATCAGGAGACACGATGCTCGCACACCCAACCCATGAACGGCTGATCGCCCTGGGCCTGGCCGGCATGGCCAAGGCCTTCGAAGAGCAGCGCGCCGCGCCGGACCTCGCCGCCCTCAGCTTCGAGGAGCGCGTCGGCATCATGGCCGACCGCGAAGCCGCCGAGCGCGACACCAAGCGCATGTCCGCCCGGCTCAAGTTCGCAGCCTTGCGCCAGGACGCCTGCGTAGAGGATATTGACCTGCGCACGCCCCGCGGCCTCGACCGCGCGCTCCTGGCCCGGCTCGTGGCCGGCGACTGGATCGACCGGCGGCAGAACTGCCTGATCACTGGACCAACCGGGATCGGGAAGAGTTGGCTAGGCTGCGCTCTCGGGCACAAGGCCTGCCGCGACGGGCGATCGGTCTTCTATCAGCGCGTGCCGCGGCTGTTCGAAGCCCTGGCCCTCGCCCGTGG
>NZ_JAFCSZ010000066.1:0-2509 GCF_049895765.1 Caulobacter sp. DWR1-3-2b1 | reverse complement strand
GGGCAAGGGACGGCGCGATCGTGACGCGCTGCTCTCGCCGCATCTGCTGGCCGCCCTGCGCAACTGGTGGAAGGTGGCGCGGCCGCCGGTGTGGCTGTTTCCCAACCGGCTGACCTCGTTCAACGCGGTGACGCCGCGCTCGCTGAACCGCGCCTTCCACGTGGCCCGCCACACAGCGCGCCGCTCAAATCCCCATAGGCTGCTACCGCCATCCCGCGGGTCAGACTTCTCAAACACCCGCCCTCGGGGTCAGCCCCGTCGCCGCGCCTGGCGGGCGTCCAAGAAACCTGAACAGCAGCGGAAATCAGGCCACCACCCGAAACCAGACATTCGACCCCTGGCCCGCAAGCGGACGTCGCCAAGGTCTGTGAAGGGTGGAGGCTGTGTAAAAACGCGTTTCGGACCTGGAGGTGCCCGTTGACCGGGTCACGAAATAGCTGATCTGGCGCTTTGTCGCGCATGGCGGCCGACCGGGACGCGAAAGTTTTCTTTCGTGAGCGGGCTCTGCCCGACGTTTTTACACAGCCTCGGTGGGCAGCAGACCTCTATCGGCAACCTTGTCAGGGACAGAACGTTCAAGCGTGGCCATGAAAGACAAAACCATGCTCAAGTTGCTCACCCTTCCCGCTGCGCTGCTGCTTACGGTTAGCGCGTCACAGGCACTTGCGCAGGGGCATGGGGGGGACAAGCCGGGGAAGGAAGGCAAGGGTGGCGGGGGAGAACACGCACAAGGTCACAAAGACCATCTTGGCAACGGCGGTAAGGGCAACAAGCACAAGGACCGCGGCGACGAAGATCGCGGCGACAAAGGCGAGAACCGATACCAGCAGGCCGAACGCGATGATGACCGCGGCCGAGGCCGCGAGTATGCGGGGTCCAATCGCGAACGAGATCGGGACCACGATCAGTATCGGGCCTACGGCCTGATCAAGGGCTGTCCTCCCGGCCTGGCCAAGAAGAACAATGGCTGCCTGCCACCCGGCCAGGCCAAGAAGGCGCAACGCGCGCGCTATGATTTCGGCTGGGGCCAAGCCAACGACGGCTTCGTGCATCGGTATGACGACGGGTATCAATACCGCTACGACCGGCAAGGCTCGCTGCTCGGGTATCTGCCGGCCTTGGGTGGCGCGCTTTCTGTGGGAAACCCCTGGCCTACCCAGTACCGCTACGAACCTGCGCCACGCTCTCAGCTTGACTACTACCGGCTGAATGACAGCTCCGATTATCGATATGCGGACGGCGCGATCTATGGCGTCGATCCGAAGACCGCGATGATCCAGCAGGTGGTCGCGCTCGTGACGGGGCAATCGGCAGCGGTGGGTCAACGGCTGCCCAGCGGCTATGACGTTTACAACGTGCCCTACGCGTACAGGGACCAGTATCCCGACACCGCCAACACCACCTACCGCTACAACGATGGCGCCATCTATCAGGTGAATCCGAAGACGCAGATGATCATGGCGGTCATCCAGCTGCTGGCCCAAAAGCGCTGAGTAGGACCTTGACCATGCGAACACTCACGCGCCTCGCGCTGACAACTCTCGCCGTTTTCACGCTCGCCGGCTGCGGTGACCGCCCTGACGCGACCGGACAGGAAAACTCCACCGCGGAAGCGCAAGCCGGCGCAACAAAGCTGACGCTGGCGGCAACGCTCAAGGCGGGGGTAGCGCATGCCGGTCTGGCAAAGGTGCTGAACAACTCCGGCTTGATGGGAGCCCTGGAAGGGGTAGGTCCATACACGCTGTTCGCTCCAGCGGACGATGCGCTTAAAGGCGCGGGGGGGGCGGACTTCACGGACGCAGCGATGAAGGCCGAGGGCGCGGCCCTGCTGCGCGCTCACATCGTCCCCGGCGCTCTCACCCGCGCCGACATCATCGGGGCCGTCGACCGGCCTGGAAGTAAGGGCGCGCAGATGCGGACCATGGGCGGGAGCCTTTTGACATTCACCCGCAGTGGCAATGATCTCATCGTTACCGCCTCGGACGGCGCCAGCGCGCGCCTGACGGGACAAGAAGTCCTGGCCAGCAACGGCGTGCTGCAACCGCTGGATGGTCTGCTAGCGAGACCTAGTGCTGCACCAAATTAGGGTCAGCGGAAGGGGCTGCTGAAGTTGGTCGTGTCGCGTTGGGTGAGATGCAGCGCACTCCGCCATCCTGACGAACTGAGCCATTAGAAATGAAGCCAATTTCGACCCCAGTGAGTTTGTCCGACCCTTGGGAGCCTTTGCCCCAAATCAGACTCGGCTAATGCCTGCTAAGGGGCGAAGTACTAACCCGCTAGAGCATTTTCCGATAAGTGTGAAACGCTTATCGGATCGAAAAATGCTCTAAACTTCTGATTTAGAGCCTTTTTTGCCCGACCCTGATGAAGCCATCAGGTCGGAAAGGGCTCTAGCGCGGGAAGGGTGTTTGTTCGTCGAAGATGAGCGGCGGGGTTCTCCTGTTTGAAGAGGAGCGTGGGTCGGCCACGTCCTCCTCGAGACAGGAGACGAGTGATGCCCGAAGACGCG
>NZ_JAFCSZ010000065.1:0-2635 GCF_049895765.1 Caulobacter sp. DWR1-3-2b1 | reverse complement strand
ATCCACAACCATCCGAACCGCTCGCTCGCGAACCTCAGGTGAAAACTTGTTCGTCGTCTTGCTTGTCATGGCCTCTTCCTCTCAGGAGTTGAGGCCTCCGGCAAACCCGGCGCGGTTCAATCGCACTGTGAACGCCCAAGATGTTGAGGCTGCGAGGCAATACCTTCTTCGTCCTGAATCGGCCCAGTTTTGGGACATCGCAAAGAGCAAAACGATGCAGGCTGACCTCATTGCCTGGGGCAAGGGGCGACCGGATCGTCAAGAGATGGCTGCGGTTTTTGTCCGAGTGTTTTCCGGCCTCAAGTTAGCCGCGTCGCGTAGCGCCGAAGAGGGCCGCAGCCTTTTCCGGCAATCGTTATGCGCAGCGGTGAACTGCGAAATCGCCTCACGGCCCGCGGCCATCGAAGCGACCCCGCGTTGAAGAGGAACAGTGCTAAGGTTCTAAGCCGGTTCCTACTGAGCGCGATCCCCTTGTCGCTCCCCTAGCTCGGCAGCCGGGCGCGCGCTTGCGGCGCCCTGTGCAGCGAGAGCGTCCTGGCGAGCGCCGGTTCTTCTGATAGATAACTCACAAAGCGGCGACGTGGGCCGCGTTCTATGTCGGGGGACACCGCATGGCTGAGCTGACCAAGGACCAGATGATCGCCCTCACCGCTCATGTGGTGGGCGCATACGTCGGCAACAACCGCGTGCCTGTCGTCGACCTGCCCGGCCTCGTAAAGAGCGTCTACAGCGCCCTTGCATTGACCGCAGTTCCGCCGCCTAGCGAGGCTGCGGCTCCCGTCGAGAAGGCAACAGCCTCACAGATCCGCAAAAGCATCACGCCTGACGCCCTGATCAGCTTCGAGGACGGCCGGCCCTATAAGACGTTAAAGCGCCACCTTACGAACCTCGGGCTCACGATCCCCGAATACAAGGCCAAGTGGGGCCTGCCTCAGGACTACCCGACGACCGCTCCGAGTTATTCGCAGGCGCGCTCGATGATGGCCAAGGCCCTGGGCCTCGGACAGGGCGGCCGCAAGTCGCCCAAGCGCGCCAAATAGGCCCAGGTCACCGCTCGATAAAGGCGGGCGCCGGCCGGAGATTAAGGGGGCAGGCGCCGCTCGTCGTCCACCAAGGTCAGGCGACTGGGCGCGGTTCCGCCCCAGGTCCACAGCACCAGGTTCATATCGGCGTGACCCGATCCCGGCGCAAAGCTGCGGACCAACAGGCCTTTGAATCCCTGGGCGATTAGGCGTTGGCTGAAAGCCTGAGTGCGCGACACGCCCAGCGCGATCATTTCGTCGCGCCAGCCGTTGTCAGCCAGCACCGTTGCGTCAATGTCTTCACGGGCAAGCGCATCTGCGTCCCGCCCATCGAAGATTTCCTCCACCTCAGCATCGTAGGACAGAAGCATCGTGGGCTGGAGGGCGCCGACCTGGTTGGCCTCGCGAACGGCGGTCATCACGTCCAGCGCCGCGTAAAGAGCTGGCGTGCCTTTTGCGTTGAAGCGGCCGCTATAGAGTTGCGCGCCCCGACCAGACAACGGTTGGCGGGCGTAGACGGGATTGAGCGCCCGATAGAGCGGACCGGAATACCGCACAGCGAGCTAGGCGTAGACGCCGGCGTCTACCGCATCGACATAGTCGAGAACCTCGTCGCCACGCCCATCTCTGACCAGCTGCATGGCCGTCTGCCCCGAAAATCCGGCCAACGGCTCTGATCGGAACCAAGCATAGGCGATCATGGCCGAACCAAACCGCGCCTCGACCTTATTGATGACCTCGACCATTTCCCGAAGGCGCCGCTGAGTGCGATCGGACTGCACGCGATCTTTGCGTTGAACAGCGTCACGGCCAAGGCCGACCGTGCGCGCCACTTCCTCGCTCGTCGTCTGAAACGCGTCGGCAATCTTGCGGGGCGCGAAGAATCCATCGTCGGCGTATGCGTGGAGCGCCATGTCGCCATTATCCTAATGCCACGTACTCTGACGAACTATAGCGTCAATATGTGCGACAGGCAAGGCAATCAGGCTTGTGCCGGGCGGTCGCCTGTCGGGCGGCGATCTGCGCGAAGACAGCGGCAGTATCAGCGTTGGCTTCATCTATGACCCCGGCAGCCTCTCTGGCCGGGAGGGCTTCAGACCCCGCCGCCCCGTCAAGGCGCCGGCGCTGCAGGAACTGGCGCTCGGGGCCGCCGGCATTGGAGACCGACACGACGAACTCTCCGCCATTCCCAGCAGGGACCGTCACCGGGAACATGAAACCGGTATTGGTCGGCCCGGCCGGGATGACGATCGTCAATGAGTGGTCGTAGTCCGGGGCTTCTACGCGAAGGAAGACCGCTGATTGTTCGGCGTCGAGATCCACGCTCACGCCCAGCCAGCACTTTCTGGCGGTTGGGACCACATCGACAACAATGGCGTCGCCTGCAACATCGATGAAGGGCTCACCTCATATGTGGACGACCCCCTCGACGGATCAAAGCTGATGACCATGGGACCGACGTCGGAGAACTACTTCTTCCCTCGGAACCGAGGATCGTAAGTCCACTTTCGAACTTTGGTGGCGGTGATTTTGGCGCTGTCGGGGTGTGATGGATTGATCACCACGTTCTGCTCTTCAGGAACGATGATTGATGGGACGAAGAGTAAGCAGGT
>NZ_JAFCSZ010000064.1:0-3078 GCF_049895765.1 Caulobacter sp. DWR1-3-2b1 | reverse complement strand
GCGACGCAGCGGGTGGATCGCGTCTTCGGGCATCACTCGTCTCCTGTCTCGAGGAGGACGTGGCCGACCCACGCTCCTCTTCAAACAGGAGAACCCCGCCGCTCATCTTCGACGAACAAACACCCTTCCCGCGCTAGCGGGTTAGTACTTTGGCGCTGCGCCGCCGATGCTGGGGACACGCCTATTGTCAGGGCAGGGTGGGTGGACCAACGCTTGAGCAACGTCGCCCGTGATGCTTCCCCCTCCAACGTTGAGACGCTAAGCGTCGCAAATGCGTATCGCGATTATCGGAGCCTATGGGCTCATCGGCTCATATGTGTCCGCGCGGCTCGTGGTCGACGGTCACCAAGTGGTCGGGATCGGCCGCGAGATCGAAGCTGCCCGCCTTCGCTTTACGGCCTTGGACTGGAAGCGCGCCGATCTCGCCACCGCCACCGTCGAGGAATGGGGCAGTCTGCTCGCCGGCATGGAGGCCGTGATCAATTGCGCTGGCGCCCTGCAGAACAGCCCCCGCGACAACCTACAGGCAGTTCATGTCGACGGCGTCGGTCGCCTGATCCAGGCCTGCGAAAGGGTTGGCGTCCGCCGCCTGGTCCAGATCTCGGCGGCAGGGGTTGGGCCCGAGCGAACCACCTCCTTCAACACTACAAAGCTGAAGGCCGAGGAAATGCTCGCCCAAAGCAGGCTGGACTGGATCATCCTCCGCCCCGGCCTTGTCTTCGCGCCAGCAGCATACGGGGGGACGGCCTTGCTGCGCGGCTTGGCGGGATTTCCCGGTCTCAACCCCGTGGTCCACGGCGACAGCCTGGTGCAGACTATCGGGGCCGAGGATCTCGCCATCGCGGTCGCCCGCTGCGTGGCTACCGACGCCCCAATGCGCGTCTCTCTGGACCTGGTTCACGCGGAGGCGCTGACACTGGTCGATCTGGTCGGCCGTCTCCGCGGCTGGCTTGGACTGCGGCCCGCGCCCAACGTTCACCTGCCGATTGTCCTGGCACGCGCGACCGCCGCCGCCAGCGACGGCTTAGCCTGGCTGGGCTGGCGCAGCCCCATGCGCACCGCCGCTCTGGAGCAGTTGCGTATGGGCGTGCGTGGGCGGGCCGAGGACGCAGCGCATCTGGGACTGGCGCCTCGATCCTTCGACGCTCTTCTGGCCGCTACGCCTTCGGGCGTGCAGGAGCGTTGGTTCGCCCGGGCCTATTTCGCCAAGCCCGCCATCCTGGTCTGCCTATTCGCGTTCTGGCTGATGTCGGGGTTTATCGGCCTGACGGTTGGTTTCGAGGCGGCCACTGCCGTCCTGACCGCCTCAGGCATGGATGCGGGACTGGCGTCTGGAGCGGTGATCGCTGGCAGTCTGGTCGACATCGCATTGGCCCTGCTGCTGATCTGGCGCCCGACCGCCGCGCGTGCCTTGCAAGGCATGTTGCTGGTGACGGCCGGCTATCTGCTTGGCGGCGCCATGGTGCGCCCTGACCTGTGGCTTGATCCTATGGGGCCGCTGCTGAAGAGCATCCCTGCCGCGTTTCTGGCCTTGGCGGCCTTGACCACACTGGACGAACGTTGATGGACCTCTACACGCTTCTCAAGGTCGCCCATGTGATCGGCGCGACCGTGCTGTTGGGCACTGGGGCGGGCATCGCCTTTTTCATGCTGGTGACCCATCGCACGCGAGACCCGGCCCTTATCGCTCACACAGCCAGGACCGTGGTTCTGGCTGACACCGTGTTCACAGCCTCGGCGGTGATCCTGCAACCTCTCACCGGCGCGGGCCTGGCTCACCTTGCCGGCTATCCGTTGCTGTCGGGGTGGATTGGTCTGAGCTTGGCGCTTTATGTCGTTACGGGCCTATGCTGGCTGCCGGTTGTCTGGATCCAGATCCGTCTTCGGGATTTGGCCATCAAGGCCGTGGCCACCGGCACCCCCTTGCCCGAGCTCTATTTTCACCTTTTCCGGCTGTGGTTCGTCCTGGGGTTTCCAGCCTTCGCGGCCGTGACAGGCATTGTCTGGCTGATGGTGGCCAAGCCGTCTTTGTGAACTTGCGGCGCGGAAACTCGAACTCCCGCTCAGGGTCGATCTCGGCGCTACGCCTGGCGATCTGAATCTCCGGCTCCTGGAGGCGCGCTAACGTCAGCAAATGGCGCTGAACGCTGAAAACGGGTGTAGAGTGGTCAGGAGGGACGTTGGCACGCTGGAGGGGTGAGATGGCTCAGCTCGACCTTTTTCTTTCGCCTAAGCAACCCTGGAACCATCGCCGGCTCATAGGCCCGAAGCCGCCTTTTAAGCCCAAGCACGTTTGGGGTATCAGGCAGCAATTAAAGACCGCGGGGCGTGTTCGGGATCTCGCGCTATTCAACTGTGCGATCGATGCAAAGCTTCGCGGATGCGACCTCGTCAAGCTGGGGATTTGCGATGTCGCCCCAGGTGGCTCGCTGCGCGCACGCCATGGTCATCCAGCAGAAGACGGGCCAGCCGGTGCCGTTCGAGATCACCGAGCCGACGCGAGACTCCTTGGCGATCTGGTTGCAGCGGCGCGGGCGCCGAACTGGCGACTGGCTCTTCCCAAGCCGGTCTCGGCCTGGCGAGCACATCACGACCCGGCAATATGCTCGGCTCGTGAATCACTGGGTGGCGATAATCGACCTAGAGCCGTGCGCCTACGGAACGCATAGCCTGCGCAGAACCAAGGTGGCGTTGATCTACAAGAAGACCGGCAACCTCCGAGCCTGCCAACTCTTGCTTGGCCATCGAAAACTGGAAAGCACCGTGCGCTATCTCGGGATCGAAGTGGACGATGCGCTGGAGATGTCAGAGCAGATCGACCTCTGAAGTCACTTCACCGCTTGTTGAGGTCGTGGGTGCGTCGGACTTTTGCTCTGACCACTCCCGAGCCCTTTCTAGGAAATACTCTCTGAGCGCAGCCCGCTGATCTGCGGGGCTAAGAGGCTGACCCGAAATGAACTTGGGTGATTTCAGTCACTTGTGATTCTGTTGGAGATGCGAACCAACAACGGAATTTGACGTGTGGACCGAAACCACCCGGCGCAAGCATGCCCGAAAGGGCCTGCGGTATTCAAGCGA
>NZ_JAFCSZ010000063.1:0-3630 GCF_049895765.1 Caulobacter sp. DWR1-3-2b1 | reverse complement strand
GCTCCGCGCCCGCCCGTCGCCCGACCGCCAATGCCCTGAAAGCCTGACGTGACAGGACATCCCCTCCCCGTCATTCTGCCCACGCCCTTCGTCGCACTTCAGCTAGAACCCACACCGCCATTTAGTAATGTCGCATCGTGCCATTTAGACATTTCACCCTCCCGCGATTGGACGTGGGAGGTCTCCAGAATGACGTTGTATTTCATGAGCGACAGAGAGCTGACGCGCCTTGAGGTTCTTCGCGATCTGGGCTGCGGTCGACTGACAGTCGCTGCGGCCACCGACCTTTTGGGATTGGAGCGCCGACAGGTCCAGCGATTGTCTAAAGCCTACCAGGAACAAGGCGCCACCGCGCTGATTTCCAAGAAGCGTGGCCAGCCGGGCAACCGGCGGACGCCATCGGACGTCAAGGCGCAGGCGCTGGAACTGATCCGCGAGCGCTACACGGGCTTTGGCCTAACGCTGGCGTCCGAGAAGCTTCGTGAGCTCCACGGCGTCTTCATCGGTCGCGAGACGCTGCGGATCTGGATGCTTGAGGCCGGACTCTGGGCCGACTGGCCGGGGCCAAGCCGCTCCGCGTCAGGTGCAGTTGATAGAGCCGCACATCCTCGAACGTCAGCTCGCCGGGGGTCCTGCCGCATTAGCGGCAGCAGGCGCGAACCGAGCGGATGTAGGTCTGCTGGGTCCGGGGATCGAAGTCGCGGATGGTCATGTCTTCGACCATCCTGCGACGCAGCGGGTGGATCGCGTCTTCGGGCATCACTCGTCTCCTGTCTCGAGGAGGACGTGGCCGACCCACGCTCCTCTTCAAACAGGAGAACCCCGCCGCTCATCTTCGCCGAACAAACACCCATCCCGCGCTAGAGAATTTTCCGATAAGTGTGAAACGGTTATCGGATCGAAAAATGCTCTAAACTTTTGATTTAGAGCCGTTTTCGCCCGACCCTGATGAAGCCATCAGGTCGGAAAGGGCTCTAGCGGCTGACGACGCCGGCGGCGGCGCAGCTGCTGGGCCTCGAGCGACGACAGGTTCAGCGGTTGGCCAAGGCCTGTCAGCAGCAAGGCGCCACGGCGCTGATCTCCAAGAAGCGTGGTCGGCCGAGCAACCGGCGGACGCCGTCAGACGTCAGGACGGAGGCGCCGGACCTGATCCGCGAGCGGTATTCGGGCTTTGGTCCGACGCTGGCGGCCGAGAAGCTTCGTGAGGGCAGCGCGCCATTTGTTAGCTGAGCAACGCCAAGGGTCAGAGGTTTACCTCCGCGTGGCCTCCTTTGATTTTGTTGGTCACGTCCATACCGAGCATCATCCGGGCTGTATTGATTACGCCGAGCTCTCCGGCCCAGATCGACGCGTCGCCCAGATCCATACGCATCAAAAGCAGGTTCGGGTCCTCTTTGCCGCCGGGGAACCAGGCTTCGACAAAATTGCTCCATTGCTTGTCGAGCCTTTCGCGGCTGGTTTCTTCGCTCAGAACGCCCGAAAAACGGCAGAAAACATCGTGGGTCTTGGATTGATAGGTGGCAGTTGCCGGTCCCATTGCTCCGAAGCGGCTGTTGCGCCAGGTGAAGAACCAAATCGCTGAGCTGGCGTCTTTATCGAGCTGCGCGGTCATCGGCGCTGCACTGTCCTGATCTTCATCCAGCTGCAGCATGACGAAAGAAGATTGCGTCATCGCCTGCCAAAACTTGTCCTTCAGATCGGTTGCATTGCCTTGTTCGTAGTTCATTGGGGCTGATCCTTGGGGTTCCGCATGTAACCCGCGTGGAGGCGAAGTTGTTCCGGCATTGCTTGTAAATACTCGTACAATGCGAGGCGTTTCTTGATCCGCTTACCGATTGCGGCGTGGGCTCCTCTTGTCGTCAGCTGAACATTGGAACCGAACGCAAGGCGCGTGGTTTAGAGCGTGCGCCACGTTGCGCCAAATCACCCAAAAAGGATCTTTGCTATGCATGACATCGTAGACACCGCTGTGGCCGCCGGCTCGTTCAAGACGCTCGTGGCTGCCGTGACGGCGGCTGGCCTCGTGGACACCTTAAAGGGCGCGGGTCCATTCACCGTTTTCGCGCCGTCGGACGACGCTTTTGCGAAGCTGCCTGCGGGTACTGTGGATGAACTGGTCAAGCCGGAAAACAAGGAAAAGCTGGCCAAAATCCTCAAACTCCATGTGATTCCGGGAAAGGTTATGGCCGCAGACGTCAAAGGTAAGAAGATGAGTCCAGCGTCGGCCTCAGGCGAGGCGATTGACGTGGATGGCACCGACGGGGTGAAGGTAAGCGGAGCCAAGGTCACCTCGGCTGACATCGAATGCACCAATGGAGTCATTCATGTGATCGACACAGTCATCATGCCCAAAAGCTGAGCGACTACAACTTGTGGACTGGAAACGACAGTACGAAGGTACTGTCGCTCCTTGTTTTTGTGATGCGACGCGAAAGGCTCACCTCAAGGTTTGCGCGCTAAACCACGCAATGGGTCACAGAAATCGAACGCCCCCCGCCCCTATCTGGCGACTGGCCGATCCGCCTGTTCGGCGTCTCAGTTTCGGCGAATTGTGAGCCACCGCAGACGCGGGGGGACACCCCATGGCGCGGCGAACCGTGCTCACCGGTGACGAACGGCATCGGCTGTTCGACCCTCCGGTCACCGACCGCGAGGTGGCGCGCCACCACACGCTCTCTCCCGATGATCTCGAATGGATCGACGCACGCCACGGTCCTTCCAATCAGCCGGGTGCGGCGGTGCAGACGGCGCTGCTGCGCCACCCTGGTTTCGGCTGGCGGGCCGGAGAGGTTGTCGCGGTCGCTGTACTGCGCTTACTCGCCGACTAGGTCCACGTCCCACCCTCGGCCGTCGTAGAATATGCAAACTGGCCCCAGACCCGCATCGAGCACACCACCCAACTGCATTCTGGCCGCGGTTCTCGCCGACGCCACCAATCTAGGCCTGGAACGCATGGCCAATGCAAGCCAGGGCGTCACCTACGCTCAACTCGCCTGACCCAGAGCTGGTACCTCAGCGAGGAGAACTACAGGGCTGCATTGGCCAGGATCATCGAAGTCCACCACGCTCAGCCTTTCGCCAGGCAATGGGGGCGACGGCCAAGCCTCCTCCTCGGACGGACATTTCTTTCGATCAGGCCATCGCCGGAGCGGGGCGGGCGAGATCAACGCCAAGTACGGACCCGTGCCCGGCTTGCGAATCTACACCCACCTGTCGGACAGGCACGGCCCGTCCAACGCGCGCGTGCTCTCGGCCACGTTGTCGGAGGCGCCCTACGTCCTCGATGGACTTGTGGCCGACAGGGCGGCGAGCGCTACGCCGACACCGGCGGCGCCACCGACCACGTGTCCGCGCTGTGTCATCTCCTGGGCTACCGGTTCGTGCCGCTTTTCCGGGATCTGCAAGAGGGCAGCGCGACATTTGTTAGCTGAGCAACGCTAAGAGTCTGACTCATAATGTTTCTGATTGTGATCAGAGGGTTGCGAGCCTTCGGGTCATGAGCTGGACAGAAGCCATGAAGAGCCATGCCGTTGAGCTGTCGAGGGTCTTCTCGAAGTCCTTGGCCAGGCGGCGGTTTCGGCCGAGCCAGGCGAAGGTGCGCTCCACGACCCATCGGCGGGGCAGCAGCAC
>NZ_JAFCSZ010000062.1:0-3760 GCF_049895765.1 Caulobacter sp. DWR1-3-2b1 | reverse complement strand
CCTGGGCCTGGACGTCCTGGCGATAATGCTGGGGCCGGGTGGTGATGTGCGAAAAGCCCAGCCGCTTGAGCAGCTTGCCAACCGTGCGCTCGTGCACCCTCACGCCGAAGCGTTCGGCGATGGCCGTCTGCAGATCGCAACACCGCCAGCGCGCCACGCCCTTGCGCCCCGCTGCCTCGGGCCCGGCCTCCACCAGCGCGCCCAGGGCCTGCTCCTGTTGCGGCGACAGACATCGCCGGGCGCCCGGCGGCGGACGGTTGATCAGGCCCTCCGGACCCAGGGCGTTGAACCGTAGCGCCCTTTCCGACCTGATGGCTTCATCAGGGTCGGGCGAAAAAAGCTATAAATCAAAAGTTTAGAGCATTTTTCGATCCGATAACCGTTTCACACTTATCGGAAAATGCTCTAGCGCCCAGTCCCGCAGCGTCTGCCGGTCCATGCCGGCCAACTCAGCCGCTTCGGCTCGACTGCGGCCTTCATAAACCGCCGCCAGCGCCAGCAGGCGCCGCACCTGATCTGGATCCTTGGCCCGCGCCGCCAGCCGACGGGTCCGCGCGGCGTCATAATCGACTCGAAGCTTGATGGCAGACATCCACAATCTCCCTTGCAACCACGAGAGTGAATCACTGTTCGGCCAGTCAGGGAATCCTGGCGGAGTCAGAGCTAGGGGCTTTTGGTATTAGAGGCTGACCCGAAATGAAGTTGGGTGATTTCAGTCACTTGTGATTCTGTTGGAGATGCGAACCAACAACGGAATTTGACATGTGGACCGAAATCACCCGGCGCAAGCATGCCCGAAAGAGCCTGCGGTATTCAAGCGATCTGACGGACGAGGAATGGGCGGTTCTGGAACCGCTGGTCCCGGGGCGGTCTCGGCTGGGGCGGCCGGCCAAGTGGTCGTTGCGGACGATAACCAACGCCCTGCTGTATGTTTTGCGTAGCGGCCTGCCGTGGCGGATGCTGCCGGGGGACTTCCCGCCGGTGACGACGGTTCAGCGCTATTTCTACGCCTGGCGCGACAGCGGCCTTTGGACCTCGATCAATCATCTGTTGCTGATGGCCTGCCGTGAGGCGGCGGGGCGCCAGGCCTCGCCCAGCGCCGGAGTGGTCGACAGCCAGAGCGTCAAAACCACCGAAAGCGGTGGGTCTTGCGGCTATGATGCAGGCAAGAAGATCAAAGGCCGCAAGCGTCACATCCTCACCGACACTGGCGGTTTGCTCGTCACAGCCCGGGTCCATACAGCCGATATCCAGGATCGCGACGGCGCGCCTGGCGTCCTGACCTCGATCCGCGCCAGCTTCCCCTGGCTGCGCCACGTCTTCGCCGACGGCGGCTATGCCGGCGACAAGCTGCGACACGCCATGGCCGGACGCGGCGACTGGAAGATCGAGATCATCAAGCGATCCGACACCGCCAAGGGCTTCGTGCTGCTGCCCCGCCGATGGGTCGTGGAGCGCACCTTCGCCTGGCTCGGCCGAAACCGCCGCCTGGCCAAGGACTTCGAGAAGACCCTCGACAGCTCAACGGCATGGCTCTTCATGGCATCGGTCCAGCTCATGACCCGAAGGCTCGCAACCCTCTGATCACAATCAGAAACATTATGAGTTAGACTCTAAGGATCTTTTGTCCAGATTTTGCAGATGTATTCGTATGGGGCCTGAGGTGGCGCCGGTTCTAATTCGCCAACCCAAAGCCTAGGCGCCAGACATCTAGTGGTGAGATTCAGTCGCTTGGAACCCGCCTAAATCCTTCTCGGGAAAGGGATCGAGCGATTTCCAGAGGGACTCAAGCGTCGCGTTCTATCCACTAGCAGCCAGCCATGGGCCACCTATGGTAAAGCTTACAGGGGCCCTGTGCCTCCTTCTGGCTCATTCATTTTGTTGCGCGAAAATGCCGCAGGTTTCGCATCGACTGATCTCAACCTGACTCGCGGCCGCCGGAAGACAATCGCCCTTGAATAGGTGGCCACCTCGCCCATCAGCGCGTCGGCGCGGTCTCCAGGCCTGGCAGGCCGCCGGTCTGTTTTTCCAGAACCCGGGCTAGGCCCGCTAGAATTGGCGCCTGCCAAGCCGCTTCGCCATCGGCCCGATGTAGAAGTTTGATGGAGGCGACGTGCACGGCGATGCCATCCGACAGAGCGGGGCTGGGGCCACGGGCCTCGTCCACAAGGGCGCAAAGCGATCGCGCGGCGATCGCCACCGCCTGTGTCTTTTCGACTATGCACAGAGCGATAATGTTGGTTGAGGTCTGGTAGAATTTCCCCAGGGCCTTGGCTTCGACGCCGCCTGCGAGGGTGGTCTCGAGATCTGCGATGTGGTCGTCAATCGTCGCCAACAACGGCTCGCGCATCTGCGCGATCAGCCCGTCGGCTTGCTTGAGCGCCTCGGCGACATACATCCCGCCGCTTTGCTTGATTAGGCTCGCCAGACGAGGGCGCATGACCGCGGTGCGAACTTCTTTCATCCGGCCAACCTTTGCGGCTTGATCAGTTGATCCAACTCCGAGGACGAAAGGTTATCACCCTCTGGTATTCCCACCTCAGCAGGCCGGTCATCACGGCGGCGCCCATCGGGGTGTTCCAATGGCGGCCCGGCGTTTCGCCAGCGACGATCGGGGCCCATATAAACGTCGCACTCAATGAACAGACGGTCAGCACGCGCGACCCACAGGATGCGCTCAAGCACCACGTTGGGAGCAATCGGTTTGGCGATGGTGAAGTTGGCCCCACAGTCGCGGGCCTTTATCACCTTGTTTCGTGGTGTGTGGGCTGAGACGATGATCGCGGGGGTCATACGTTTTTCACCCGGTTCGCGCCGAAGCCAATGAATCAGCTCGTAGCCGTCCATCTCTGGCAGGGCGGCATCCGTCAGTATTAGATCGACCGGCCGGGCCATCAGTTCTTCCTGGGCTTCGCGGCCATTGGCCTTACGGACGACTTGGCGCAAGCCAAAGCTGGCCAGAATGCCGCAGATAATGTCGAGCGACTGAGTGTTGTTATCGACGACCAGAGCACGGGCCTTCTCAAGATTGAAATAGGTGCTTGGCTGCATAGGTTCGCCCTCCTGAACGCCGCCAGATGGCGCGCCTCGTTAGTAAGCGCTGCGGCGGGGAGCTGAAGCCTGGTAAGCCGGGGTGAACTGGCCGGCCAGTTGGGCTAAGCCGCTGGCTCCAACCGTGAGCGCATGGGCCGCCTCCGCCGAGCTTTCAGCCAGAGCCCTTGCCACGACCCTGTAGAGCGGGAGAACCAAAATGTTTACGATCAGTGTTTGAGGTTGCAGTTTAAGCGGCGAAAATGGCCCATCGACGCGCAAGGTAAGCGACGAATTTACCGCAGCTCCAGTCAGTAGCAGGGAGCCGCAAGTACGTAGGATGGCTAAGAGTTTTAGCACCGCACTATTCCACACCGCCATTGACTTCCGCTAATTCAATCTGAGTGGAAGACTAACAATTGAAAGATTAACCCGGCCACAATCGCGGGTGCGTCAAATAGCCTCGGCAGCGCGACTAGATGTTTGGTCCCGGACTTTGATGGTGCACTATTTTCTGATGGTTGGAAGGATGCGCTATGGGGCAGGTACACCACGGGAGCGCCACAACGACAGCGGCGGTCCGTCGAGCGATACAGCATAGTCAAGAGAGCCTAAGAGTCTGACTCATAATGTTTCTGATTGTGATCAGAGGGTTGCGAGCCTTCGGGTCATGAGCTGGACAGAAGCCATGAAGAGCCATGCCGTTGAGCTGTCGAGGGTCTTCTCGAAG
>NZ_JAFCSZ010000061.1:0-4498 GCF_049895765.1 Caulobacter sp. DWR1-3-2b1 | reverse complement strand
CGTCGCTTTCGCGGCCAAGGGTTTTGGTCTCATCTTCGTTCCTTCGTCACTACGATGAGACCAAAACCCTCCTCTAAACGGAACCCTCAATCTGTCTCAAAGGCGCTGACGGCGGACACGCTTGGACTAGCGTCTGGCGGACGTGCAGGCGGGCGTAAAGGGCGGCGATGCCGTCGCTCCGCGATGCGCGCCTGCGGCGCTTACCCTTGACCCCCGCCAGCCCGCCCAGCTCTCGTTCCACCAAGCGATCAGGGCGGAATGTCTTCAGGCTTCAAGCAGTAAGGATGAGAGAGGCAGGAATTCAGGCGGCGAACGATCAGAGGCTGCGGTTAAGCCGCAGGCGCGGAACGCGCCTGATTCGGCTTAAACCGCATGCCGAGCCTGGCCGGGCGGAGAGCGGCCGGTCAAGGGTGCGCGTAGCGCATCGCCGTAGGCGACGGCAAAGCCGCCCTTGATGGGACGATCTCCGACTGGCTCTTTGCGCCTCAACGGCCTGTCGTGCCCGGTTCGCCAAGCCCTTGGGGAGTAGATCTGGTGGGAGTACGGAAGGCGCCCAAAAAGGACGAAGGTCCCTTCTAAAGGTTTGAAATTGCAAGCGAACTCGCTCGCAGAGGAACCTGCGCCTTCGGGCAGGTGCCGGAAAATGCCCGACACCATCAACGACATGGACCTGAAAGGTCCCTGTCCTTTTATCTTGCCCTAGTATTTGGGGTGTCGAAACGGCCTCCCCCTCGCCCCCAGGCCCACGTCCATCGTCGCAAACCCCTCTAAGTCAGCGTCGTTGTACGGGCGTCGTTCTCGCCCAAATTGCGAAGCTGCGATTTGCCGCGTACCGTCGAAATCGGCGCGACCTGATTAGGAGACAAGCTTTGGATTTCGAGGAAGCAGCGAAGCGTGTCCATCTCGGGCGGAGCATACTCTTCACCGGGGCGGGATTTTCGTTCGGAGCGACTTCGACTCGCGACAAGCCGCTTACTGACGCTGACGGCGTAGCGGCCGAATTGTCCGCCGATGCTGGCGAACCTGACCCGCTGCCACTCGATCTGGCTGCTGACGAATATCTATCAAAGGTTGGAGATGAGTCTAAGATTGTCCGACTTTTGCAAGATACGTTTCACGTCAAGACATTCGAAGAATACCACTCCGACATAGCAAGCCTGCCTTGGCGCAGGATATACACGACAAACTACGACAATCTAGTTGAGGCCTGCATCCGGGCTGGCGGAAGAACGCCCTCTGTGGCGACTCTTTCAGATTCTCCAAGTTCGACACTCGCCAATGGCTCAATAGTCCATTTGAACGGATTCATTGAACGCCTCACGCCGGCTAACTGGGATATTGATACGATCCTGACAACAGGACAGTATTTAGGCGACAAGGTTAGGCGTTCGCCATGGGCCGAGGTTTTTCGTTCGGACATAAATATTGCAGACTCAATTATTTTTATGGGGTACTCGCTTTATGATTTGGACATATCTCGGATCCTATTTGAGAACCCTGACCTCATAAAGAAGACATTCTTTGTTGTGGGGAAAGCCGCGAAGCGAGAAACTGTAATAAAGGCTTCTCGATTTGGCGCGGTGGTTGCGGAAAATGTCTCCGACATCGCTCCGATCTTCCCGAAGATAGGGACGCGTGGCCTACTTGAGCCGTCGCCGTTCACCGTTGCGCTTTCTCGATTTGAAATCACACCTGCGATCGGCGCGCCGGACACTGACAAGGTTGTCCGATTTCTTACCAAGGGTGATGTCGAAGAGTCCTACATCTCTCGAAGCGTAATTGAGGGCGTAGCTGACTACTATATACCGAGAAGTGACATTGATGGGCTTGTCTCAATTATCAGCAAGGGGCGGGGCCGAGTTCTCATTCACTCAAGCCTTGGAAATGGGAAAACCGCACTTCTCTCGGAAATATCCACACTCTTAAGCGTCTCTGGGATGGTGTGCTACAGTTTCAACGGCTCGACCGAGGGGGTGGAAAACGATTTTGAATACCTCGCATCTCTCGACACAAATGAGCGATCTAAAGTCGTGCTTATGATCGAGGATGGATTCTCTTTCTCGAACCTAGTAAAATCCATCAGCACGAATTTTCCCGACGTTAGTATTATTACAACAGCACGGAGCGCCGCCGTCGAGACGCGACTTGGATCTGTTGTTGAGGCATTTGGAGAGGACTATGCGAAGTTCGACCTGAATGACCTATCGGAAGATGAGGCTAAGGAACTCGACCAGCTATTATTGAAGCACGGCCTGTGGGGCGACAAGCAGGGCTGGAAGGATGACAAGCGTTTACGGTTTATTGAAAAACAGTGCCGTGGGCATCTTGGCACAGTGCTGCTTTCAGTCTGCCGCTCTACGCAAATATTCGCAAAGCTGAAAGTGCTGCTGTCCGGAGTCGATGACGTTGGTGGCCACACTTTCGAGGGGCTTCTCGCGGCATTGACGCTTGCATATGCTGGTCATACGGCTCGAGTTTCCCAAATATGTGAGATCGTTCAGGCCGATTTGTTCAAAACGTCGAAGGCTCAGGGAAGTGAGATTCTTCGGGAATTCCTGAGCTTTGATAATAACCGGGTCTCAGTACGATCGTCGGTATTTGCTCAGGCAGTGCTAACGGATCTCATATCCGATCATAAAATTGTGTCGGAACTGCCGGTAATGTTGTCGCGCCTGGATGCGTTGTCAGTTCACAACGACTTTTATAAGCTTCCAGCACAGAAACTTATGAGGTTCAGTTTTATAGAGCGCATAATTTCTGATCCAGACAAAGGCCAGAAATTAGTAAGATACTATGAGAACATTCGGGCGACAGGCGTAGGTGTTCAGAACCCGCAATTCTGGCTGCAGTATGCCATCGCGCGCCTATCGTTTAAGGATTACGTCGGCGCTGAGGCCCATTTCGACGCTGCATTTGGTCTTGTAGATAGGAGGCGGTCTTACGATCCGTTTCAAATCGAAAACCACTACGCTCGCTTTTTGCTCGAAAGCCGCGCCGAGACAACCCACTGGTCTGATTACTATGAGGCAGCGCTAAAAGCACACACAATCATCAAGTCACAGATGCGCCGATATGAAGAGGGGCATTACCCTTACAAGGTGGCTGCGAACTACCTGCCCTACGTTGCCGCGCGTGCCAATGAGTTCTCAACCGAGCAATTGGAAGAATTCGGGTCGTGGTGTGATGAGCTTCTTCAGATAGCCGCCGCCGCCCCCGTGGATGTGCGCAAGACCGGGTATTGGCGGGAGTTCAACAAGGTGATGGCTGACACAAAAGATTTTGTGAGTGAGGCAAAATATAGGTGAACCGGAGAATGTACGACGCCCTCAAGCTCCGCGAAATCGTCGCCTATCTTGTGGCGCTCCTGGCCATGGCGACTGGCCTGATCGCCGTGGTGACGGCCAAGGGCACCAATAGCGAAATTACTGCGTCCTGGGTTCAGGCGTTCGGCAGCATTGCCGCCATCGTCGTTGTGACCTTGCCGGTGTTGCTGCAAAAATCGATCGAGAAGCGCGAAGCGCGCCAGGTGACCCTCAGCACGGTTCGTCGAGCCTTCGGGACAATGGAGGCCGTCGCCAAGCGCTATCTAGATCCCGATTATCGCACCTCGGAGTGGTGGGTACCGCAGTGGGACATCCTCGAAAACGCGTTGGCACAGTGCCCTGTATACCAATGCGGGTCGCCCGAGGCAGTGGCTGACTTCCTGGATTTCCGCGAACTGTTTAGACGCGCAGATGCGATCAACACCGCTGACGACGCAGGAAGTGAAAACCCGATCCTCGGCAGCTTCACCATGACCATCATGTCGAACGCGTCGATGAGCGTTGATCGGCTCAACAAGGCGCTCTCTTAGGATCGGATCGCTAGCTGCCACTCATAGTTCTCAGCGGGGCGTGATGCCAAATAAGCTCTACAAATATCGGGCTTTCGGCGTGCGCGCTCTGCGCAGTTTGACGGAGGCTGAGGTACATTACGCCCAGCCAAGGACGTTCAACGACCCGTTGGATTGCGATCCGACCTTTGATGTCGACGTTGGGCGGGCGACGTTGGAAAAGCTCCTTTATCGGATGCTCATGCGGCGCATGGACGGCCCAGAAGCTGCCAAAGAGGTGGGCCACCTTCGATACATGTCGAGCGAGGTCGGGAGCTACGAGACAAACAAGGATGCCGAGGCCTACCTAATTAGGTTGTTGGCGCGGGACATTAAGGATGAGCTCGACCACGAGTTCGCGCAGAGAGGCGTGCTGTCGCTTTCGGCCACTTGGTCTTCCGCGCTGATGTGGAGCCACTACGCCGACGAGCACCGCGGCATCTGCGTCGAATACGAGACTTCCGACTGTGCAGCGGCGTGGAAAAAGGACCCCCTTAGCGGGGTGATCGGCGCCTAAAAGGGACCCCTCATTCCGATGGTTTAGGCACGGCGGCTTGGTTTAACCGGGCGGTCGAGATCGGGATGTTGGTCGTGGAGACAGTGGTGCGGATTCGCCGTGAGTATGCG
>NZ_JAFCSZ010000060.1:0-5008 GCF_049895765.1 Caulobacter sp. DWR1-3-2b1 | reverse complement strand
ACGAACGGCGCCCTCAACATCGCGGCGGTCTCGTGCACCATTCCGACCGCGGCTCGCAATACGTCAGCATCAAGTACACGGAGCGATTGGCCGAGGCTGGCATTGAGCCTTCGGTTGGCAGCGTCGGCGATAGCTATGACAACGCCTTGGCCGAGACCATCAACGGCCTCTACAAAGCCGAGGTCATCCATCGGCGTGGACCGTGGAAGTGCTTCGAGGCCGTCGAGTTCGCCACGCTGGAGTGGGTCGAATGGTTCAACAATCGCCGGCTCCTCGAGCCCATAGGTAACATCCCGCCAGCGGGAGCCGAAGCCGCCTACTATGCCGCGATCACGCCGTCCGCTATGGCGGCATGACTTAAACCAAATGGCCTCCGGCAAACTCGGCGCGGTTCAGCCAAGGGTTTTGGTCTCATCTTCGTTCCTTCGTCACTACGATGAGACCAAAACCCTCCTCTAAACGGAACCCTCAATCTGTATCAAAGGCGCTGACGGCGGACACTGAACACTACCGACATCTTGAGTTGCTCGGCATGTGACGCAATCGCACGCTTGGGAAACTCACTTTATGCCTTCAGCGCGTCCCCGCGTCGTGGCCGCAAGGACAGGATGCCCCCTCGATAGCCCTTCTGAAAGAGAATCAAATCCCATCCGTTTGATTGGGTAGCGACGTTATGTCGCTTGATTGGCCCTGCAATTCTAACCCGCGTATTAACTCTCCCGACCGTTTAAAGGGCGCCTTACGGCCAACACCTCTAGGCAACGACGATGACCGCAACGACTGGCGTACTCGGCAAGAAAACGGCTGGCCTTTGGCAGTCGATCGTCAAAGCGCTGGCAGCCATTGTCGCGATCCTAATGGTGCAATCGTCAGCATTCGCCGCTGACCTCACCTTCAACCGCGCCTATCAAGGCAGCCTGTCTGGGCAAACGTTCACCTCGACGTCGCTACTCAGTGCGGATGCCGGATCGATCCGGTTTTCGGACGGCGGAAACCAGCGCGCCTTCCAAAATACCAGCGGCACGCTGACCTATACAATTGGGGGCGTTCCCCATTCCGAGGTCGGGGTGCTCAACTCCCGTTACCCCAACGGCAATACCCAGATGAATGCGGTCGCCTTTAGCGGCGGTAGCGGTGACCGCCTACTCGTTCTTGGCGGCTCCTACTCCACGTCCAGCAGCTATAGCGGCAGCTCGAACGCCATCGTCGCTAAGCTGAACGAATATATCGATGCGACGGCGCCCGATCCCGCGGGTACAACCTTGCTGGTCAACGGCGGCTCGACGGCCACTGTGTCGGTGGGGGCGACGGCTTCCGTCGTCGTGACTGTCAAACTGTCGTCCGGGACGGCCGTTTCGGGAGCGACAGTCTCGCTGTCTGGTAGTCCGTCTGGCGGGTCGTCGATCTCGCCCTCCTCAGCTACGACGAATGCTAGCGGCCAAGCCACATTCACCGTTCAAGGCCTACAATCGGGCACCGTGACCTACACGGCGACCGCTTCGGCCAACGGCACGAGCACCACGAGTTCAAACACCGTCTCAGTCACTTTCGTCGGCGTGCGAAGCGCCGCGCAAACAACTGCGAGTGTTCCCTCTGGAACTGCGGGACGAGCGACGACGGTCATAATCACGGTCAAGGATAGTAACGGCAATACGGTGACGGGCGCGGCAAGCGGCCTCTCGCTCACCGTGGGCGGAAGCAATACTGGCGCAACGCCAAGCGCGATCACCGACAACGGTAACGGAACTTATTCTGTCACCTACACGCCCGCTGTGAGTGGCGTCGATACGGTGGCGATCACCCTGGATGGCACGGCGATTTCCGGGTCACCCTACTCGAGCACGGTCGCTGCAGCCCCGACGCCGCCAGCCATCACGACCTCGACCCTGCCGACCCCGGTCCTGGGCCAGGCCTACAGCCAGACCGTCGCCACCTCGGGCGGGACCGCGCCGATCGCCTTCACCGTCACCGGCGGCGCTCTGCCAGCTGGTCTCGGCCTCAACGCCTCGACCGGCGTGATCAGCGGCACGGCCACGGCCGCAGGCGCCTACAGCGTCACGGTCACCGCGACCGACGCCAACAGCATGACCGACGCCAAGACCTATACCGGCACGATCCTGGCCGGCGTTTCGATCACCACGGCCAGCCTGCCGACCCCGATCTTGAGCCAAGCCTACAGCCGGACGCTCGCCACTTCGGGCGGCACCGCCCCTGTGACCTTTGCGGTCACGGGCGGAGCTTTGCCGGCTGGCCTCAGCTTCAACGCCTCGACCGGCGTCATCAGCGGCACGGCCACGGCCGCAGGCGCCTACAGCGTCACGGTCACCGCGACCGACGCCAACAGCATGACCGACGCCAAGACCTACACCGGCACCATCGCCGCTGTCTTGGCTGCGCCGATCACTGGTCCGGTTTCGACCTCGGTCCTCGCGAACAGTTCGGCTAACGCCATCGTCCTAAACCTAACCGGCGGCGCTTCAACTTCGATTTCCATCGGTAGCGCGGCCGGCCATGGCGTCGCTACGACCTCGGGTCTGTCGGTGAGCTATACTCCAACGGCCGGGTATTCCGGGTCCGACAGTTTCACCTACACGGCCACGAACGCCTCGGGGACCTCGTCTCCGGCCACCATCACCGTGATTGTCGCCGCGCCAAACTTGACTTTCGGTCCGGCTCCAGGGGCCTTGCCAGGCGGGGTTGCTGAAGACCCCTATAGCCAGACGCTCTCGGTCTCTAGCGGCACGGCTCCTTACGCTTACGTGATCTCCAGCGGCGCCCTGCCTACCGGCATCAGCCTCGACGCCTCGGCTGGCGTGGTGGCCGGCGCCCCCACCACGGCCGGAGCCTACACTTTCGACGTCACCGTCACGGACGTCAACGGAGCGGTTGGGACGGCCAGCTATTCGGTTCAGATCGCCGCCGCGGCACCCGTCGCCGCCAACTCCACGTCGGCCACGGTGCCGGCCAATACGCAGACTCAAGCCGGGCAAAACGTTAGCCTCAACCTTTCGAGCCTGGTTTCGGGCGATGTCACCGAAGTGCGCATCGTCACCCAACCCAAGCACGGCTCGGTGGCCATCACTCAGACCCTCGCCATGCGCGGGGGCGGGGGCATCTTCGCCTTTGCCATGGCGTCGAGCGCGTTGATCTCTACGCCGAGCCAATTCGTGGCTGTCTACACACCCGACAAGGACTTCCAAGGCGTCGACACATTTGAGTTCGTCGCCGTGGGTCCTGGTGGCGTTTCGACGCCAGCGACCGCGACCATCACGGTTGTCGGCCGCCCCCCCGTCGCCAAGGCGCTTACCGCTGCGACCACCGACGGAAAGTTCGTATCGGTCGAGCTGACCACGGGCGCGAGCGAAGGCCCCTTCACCAGTGCGGGTCTGGGCGCGGTCACCCCGGTGGACGCCGCGACGATCAACCTGGTCCAAGGCGGAACGGAAGCGGCGCGGACCTTCCGGCTGGACGTCACGCCGAAGGTGCGGTTCGGCGGGACAATCACGGTCAACTACACGCTGACCAATATCTTCGGCGTCTCATCTCCTGCCACCGTCACCATTGAGGTCTCGGCGCGGCCTGATCCGTCCGCCGATCCCACGGTGCAGGCCATCAGTGATGCTCAGGCGGAGGCCGCGCGGCGCTTTTCGCGGGCTCAGGTCGACAACTTCATGCGCCGCGCCGAAAGCTTACACGGTGTGGACTGCCTGGTGTCGGCAAATGGGGTCCGACTGAACCCGATCGATAGGCAGAGCGGCCGCGACGAGCGCGGTCGAACCGACGGGCCCCAAGCTTCGCCTTCGGGCGACGAGAGCGCTCAGCCTGTCTCAGATGGCGCCGCCGCGAGACCTGAATCCGATAGGGCATGTCACCAAGGTCAACTGTCGGTTTGGACGGCGGGTTCTATCGAGTTGAGCACGCGTGATGCGTCGTCCAATGCCGACAAGATCCGCGCGACCAGCAGCGGCCTGACCCTGGGTGTGGACGCGAAAATCAGCGACAGGGCGAACGTCGGCCTCGGCGTCGGCTATGGCAAGGATCGCAGCCGCATCGGCGACGGGGCGGGCCGTGTCGCGGCGCAGAGCAAAGTCCTGGCCGCCTATGGCAGCTTCACCCCGGTCGATGACATGTTCATTGACCTGATGATCGCGCGCGGGTGGTTGGACTTCGATACCCGCCGCCTCGATCCGACCAGCGGCGCGACGACCTTGGGCGCACGAGACGGCCAGTTCACGACGATCGCTCTGTCGTCTGGCATCGACCGCCAGGTTGGTCAGTTGCGCTGGTCCAGCTACGGGCGACTTGAATATCTGAATGGGTCGCTGGACGCCTATCGGGAAGCTGGCGCGGGGATCTTTGATCTTCGCTTCGACGCGCGCAAAATCCGATCGACACTAGGCGTGCTCGGTGTGCGCGGGACTCACAGCCAGGCGGTTCGCGTCGGTATATTGACGAGCGGCATGCGCGCCGAGTGGCGTCACGAATTTGCTGGCGGTGCGGACCAGCGCCTGGACTACGCCGACGTCCGCGGCGCGAGCTACTACAGTCTCAAAGCACGAGGCTGGTCGCGAGACGCGTTCGTGTTCGATCCGGAGCTGGGCCTTTTGCTGCCCTCTGGATGGGAAATTGGCTTGTCCGGCGGCATTGCGGTGTCCACTGACCAAAAAGCTGTTCACGGGACCGTGGAAGCACGCAAGCGCTTCTAGGTGGGCGGCGAACCCAACTTAGAAGCTCCTGCGAGACTTGATCTTCCCTGAGGAAGTGGACGGGGGTAAGCGCTCTGCGTTCCTTCTCGGGGGAAGATCAGTGACGCCAACCTGGGTAGCGTTAAGCTGTTCCGTGTTTGTGCTTCAAAGCGTGTTCTGGCGAACAAACCTTGAGGTGAGCCCCTGATCGTGGTGCGCACCGGCTTGCCGCGGATCACGCCTCGCAGGCCCATCTGGCGCATCAGCCGCTCCACGGTGCAGCGGGCGACGGCGAAATCCTCCCGCCGCATCTGCCGCCAGAC
>NZ_JAFCSZ010000059.1:0-7606 GCF_049895765.1 Caulobacter sp. DWR1-3-2b1 | reverse complement strand
TCGCCGAGACCTACGCCGATGGCGTCTCGCTGGCTATGGTCGCGCAGCGGCATGACATCAGCCCCGGGCAACTGTTCAACTGGCGGGCGCTGATGGGTGCTGCTGGAATGGGATTGGCGATGATCCCGGCGCAGAGCGCCCCGGCGATTACGGCGATTGAAATTACGCCCGAGGTCAGGACCCCGCCGTCAGCCGGGCCAACTGCCGTGATCGTTATCGACCTGCCGGGCGGCGCTCGAGTGACCGTCGATGGGGCGATTAGCGAGCCCGTCCTGCGTCGCGTCCTGCTTGCCTTAAAGGCGACGTCGTGATCTCGCCGCCGTCTGGCGCGCGGGTCTACCTGGTGACCGCCCCGTGTGACATGAGGAAGGGCATCAATGGCCTGGCCGGCCAGGTCCAGTCCGTTCTCAAAGCTGATCCATACTCCGGCGCGCTGTTCCTCTTCCGTGGGAAGGCTGGCGATCAGCTGAAAGTCCTGGCTTGGGACGGCACGGGCATGTGCCTGTTCATCAAAAAACTTGAGCAAGGGCGGTTTGTTTGGCCGCCGATTGTGGAGGGACGGCTTCAGCTCACGGCCGGGCAATTGGCGCTTTTGCTCGAGGGCATCGACTGGCGGCGGACGGTCGCGCCGCCGGAGACGAAGCGGCCGCAAATCGCATAACAACGTACTGATTCCAGACGATAATCGTCGCTTCGGACTCTGCGCTTTGGTACAAATAACCATGGCCTTGGCGACGGCGACACTGCCGACAGATCCGGAAGAATTGCGCGCCTTCGCCCTGGCGCTGCAGCACGAGCTATACTCCAAGACCCTTCATATCGAGAAGCTCCGCGCCCAGCTGGCCGCCCTGCGCCGGTCGCGCTTTGGTCAATCCTCGGAGAAACTGGACCGCCAGATCGAGCAACTTGAACTGGCGATCGGCGACCTGGAGGAAGGCGAGGCCGAAAACGACGCGCGTCGCGAAGCGACGGCTCCGGCGGCGCCAAGCGACAAGTCGCCACGGCCGCCGCGCGCCGGCAATCGTGAGCCGCTGCCCGGCCATCTGCCTCGTGAAATCGTCAGCCACCTCGCAGCCTGTGCCTGTCCGGCCTGCGGATCCGCGCGGCTGCGCAAGATCGGCGACGACGAGCGCGAAGTGCTGGAATATGTGCCGTCCCACTTCAAGGTCATCGTCCACGTGCGGCCGAAGATGAGCTGCCGCGACTGCGACACCATCAGCCAACCGCCGATGCCCAGCCTTCCCATCGAGCGTGGTCGGCCCGGTCCAGCGCTGATTGCCCATGTGCTGGTCGCCAAATATTGCGACCATAGCCCGCTGCATCGGCAGTCCGAGATCTATGCCAGGGAGGGCGTCGATCTGAGCCGCCAGACCATGGCCGACTGGGTCGGGCGAGTTGCCTGGCTGGTCGGCCCCGTCGCCGAAGGGATCGGCGACTATGCTCGCGCCGGTCCCACCTTCCACGCCGACGACACAACGGTGCCGGTGCTTGATCCAGGGCGAGGCCAAACCAGGACCGGACGCCTTTGGGTCGTCGTTCGCGATGAGAGCGCCTGGGGGTCCTCAGCGCCACGGGCGGCGTATTATCAGTACTCGCCCGATCGAAAGGGCGAGCGCGCCGCCGCCTTACTGAAGCCCTGCAAAGGCTTCCTGCATGCCGACGCCTATGCCGGCTTCGAAAAGCTCTATGATCCCAACCCGATCACCGGCGAAATCCGCTTGGTTCAGATATCCTGCTGGAGCCATGCAAGGCGTGGGATCTTCGAGGAGCATGCTCGAACCAAGTCGCCTGCGGCATCGGCCCTTCTTGAGCGGATCGGGGAGATCTTCGGCGTTGAGCGAGAGATCAATGGCCAGAGCGCTGAGCTTCGGCTCGCCGCACGACAGACGCGCAGCGTTCCGCTGCTGGCGGCCCTGAAGGCGAACATGGAGGCCGTGCTGGGGCGGGTCAGCCGAAAAGGCGAACTGGCAATCGCTATCCGCTACTGTCTCAACCGCTGGAACGCTCTCACCCGGTTCGTTGACGACGGCCGGCTGGAGATGACCAACAACGCCGCCGAGCGGGCCATCAGGCCGCTGACGCTCGGGCGACGGAACTGGACCTTCGTCGGATCTGACACTGGCGGTGATCGCGCCGCAGTGTTCTTCACCATCATGCAGACTTGCCGGCTGAACGGCGTGAACCCAGAGGCCTACCTCGCCGACGTCATCACGCGTATCGCCGATCACTCGGCCAAAAACATCGACGATCTGCTGCCGTGGAACTGGCAGCCGCGTGACCGTGCGGCCGCAGAGGCTGCCTGACCATGGCTGGGATCGGACGCGTCTACACGCTGGCCTACGTCGCCGATATGCTTGGTGAGGACGCCGACTGGATCGCCGATGTCACGGACGAGCTGGGCACGGAAGCGGGGCATCTCTGGATCCACGATGTCGGCGATCATCACATCGAGGCGTTCACCGACGCGGGGGTCGACAGCCTCGTCGACATCATCGGCGAATACCGCAACAATCCGGGCCTGAAGCCTCAACCGCCACCAAAGAAGTGATCTCTGCCGGCTGCGCCGACGCCGTGTCCAGGGTCGTCACCGGACGCGTACGGCGCGGGCGCGCCGGGACCTGGAGCTGAAGCCGCAGATCGCCCGGGTGTTTGCCGAGAACCTCGCGGTCTATGGCGTGCGCAAGGTCTGGCGGCAGATGCGGCGGGAGGATTTCGCCGTCGCCCGCTGCACCGTGGAGCGGCTGATGCGCCAGATGGGCCTGCGAGGCGTGATCCGCGGCAAGCCGGTGCGCACCACGATCAGCGACAAGGCAGCACCTTGTCCGCTCGACCATGTGAACCGCCAGTTCCACGCCCCGGCGCCGGATCGGCTGTGGCTGTCGGACTTCAGCTATGTCGCCACCTGGGCGGGCTTCGTCTACGTCGCCTTCGTGATCGACGCCTACGCCCGGCGGATCGTCGGTTGGCGCGCCAGCCGCACGGCCCACACCAGCTTCGTCCTGGATGCGCTGGACCAAGCTCTGCACGAACGGCGCCCTCAACATCGCGGCGGTCTCGTGCACCATTCCGACCGCGGCTCGCAATACGTCAGCATCAAGTACACGGAGCGATTGGCCGAGGCTGGCATTGAGCCTTCGGTTGGCTGCGTCGGCGATAGCTATGACAACGCCTTGGCCGAGACCATCAACGGTCTCTACAAGGCCGAGGTCATCCATCGGCGCGGCCCCTGGCGCTCGTTCGAGGCCGTCGAGTTCGCCACGCTGGAGTGGGTCGAATGGTTCAACAATCGCCGGCTCCTCGAGCCCATAGGTAACATCCCGCCAGCGGAAGCCGAAGCCGCCTACTATGCCGCGATCACGCCGTCCGCTATGGCGGCATGACTTAAACCAAATGGCCTCCGGCAAACCCGGCGCGGTTCAAAGAGTATAATTGCCAACAGACCGCCAATCAGACCGCTGCTCAAGATCACCACGTTCTAGCTCTCCGTCTCCGCTGCGCGGTGGGCCCTTCAACCTGCTCCCACGGCGGTAGCACGCGAATTTCTCTTTACCACCCAGAGCGGACCGCCGAACCGGCTGATCTAGGCGCGAAGCTCCGCGACGATCTCGTGATGACGCGCTTGGTCGATACCTTGGCGCTGCTCTCGGGCCAGTAAGCTTTGGTCGTTCGGTTGAGTGCTCAGGACCGGACGCTTCGCCGGATCGCCAAATTGGATGAGCACCGGAACACCGATGGTCTGGCCGTAAACCGACAGTCCGTTCGCTAGTGTTCCGTGATGGGGCGGCTCGTCCGAACCGTCCACTTCGTACAACTCGACGTATCGATAGAAGGTGGATTGCTCCACCTCAGCCCACGCGCCCCAGCAGAAGGAGCTTTGTTGTTCGACGATAGGAACCGGCAAGATGCAGCGGATGAAATGGCGGTCATCGAGCCTGCATAGGTCGGAGTCGTATTTCGCGCGCGCCGCCTTCTCCGGTTCAGATAGAGCCCCTACATCGTCAGGAAGATTATATGCCCAGTCTGTGGTCAGCCCCGCATGGGTCTCGCCGCAAATCCCGCAGACGAACTGGTCGCTCATAAGCTCGGGCCTCTCGATCCAGTTGGCGCGCCTTGTTTCCCTGACTCCCGGCCAAATGCCTAGGTCCGATATCCACCCTTCTGAGAAGTTTGGAACGTCCGCTCGCGGCGAGCAAACCCGTTAGAGCCTCGCCCGCCTGCGGCGCGCTCGGTGAGATTAAAGAAGGCGAACACCCCTGCCCTTGCCACGGTCGCCGGCCGGGCTCTACGCGGTGTGGGAGCTCCGCGCCCGCCCGCCGCCCGACCCCAAACACAGCGCCAGGTGACATTTCTATCTGGCAGACCCCGCGACATCTCTAAGCGGCGTAGACAATCTTCAACAATTTCAATAATTTGAATAGTCAGCGCCAAGGCCTTCCTTCGGCCCGACTTGCGCCATAAGCAGACTCACAGTTCGCCCCAAGAACACGACATTCGTTCATACGAAGCACGGCTTATTAGCCAGCGTGTTATGTTGAACCGCCGCCACCCCTGCGCCGTTGTGTCAGCATGGCTTTGCATTTCGAGCGCATGGGCGTTGGTCCTCCCCTGCTGATGGTCCACGGCCTTGGCGGAAGCATACGGTCCTGGGACACCATCGCGCCGGCGCTCAGCCTTTCGCGCGAGCTGTACCGCAAGGACCCGTCTACGCCCCGAGGGAGGGATAAAATGCGATGATTACGACGCGCTATGTGGACTTTGCGCGTGATCGCCGGGCCGGGCTGTTCGATGCGTTTCAGCGACACTCGCTGACACGCGGCCCAGACGCCCATGGCAAACTTCCACCTATTGCGTCCTTAAGAAGGACCGCTTTGCAGAGTTGGGGGCGCCATGCAGCCAAATCCCGCTTTGATCTTTTAAACGCCTTTCGGCGCGAAGACCCTGACGTGAGCCCAGCACGCCGACGAGGCTAGTTTCGCTCCGTCATTCTCACCATTGGAGTCAAAAAGCCGGCTTGGGTGGGTAGAGCGGCACCTTGCTTGTCGGCCTCCGACCCGGCGGCCTAGATGGGGAGAAACCTGTCAGGCCGAGAGGGTCAAAACCGTTGGGTTATGACACCGAAACGTTCGGTCACGAGAGTCTCGATCCTGTCCGCATCGATATCACTTACCGGATTGTAGATCACCATCGACAGATCGGGACGCCCGTCCACCGCGAAAGCCGAATATTCGAGCGAGATCAGGCCGAGGTTAGGGTGCCGTAGCTGCTTCACACCGTCGCCATGTCCGCGCACGTCATTGTCCTTCCACATGGCGGCGAACTCCGGACTTAGCTGGCTGAGCTCCTCGACCAGCGGGGCGACCTCGGCCGACGCACCGGCGCGCGCCGTCTCGGCCCGGAACACCGCGACCACGTAGCGGGCGACGCTCTCCCAATCGGGTTGTGCGGCGCGGGTGAGAGGATCGCGAAAGATCAAGCGCAGGATGTTCCGTTCGCGCGCCTCAAGGGTCGCATAGTCCGTGAGGACCACGGTGGCGGCCTTGTTCCAGGCGACCACATCCCAGGCAACGGTTCGAATAAAGGCGGGGCTTGTCATCATCGAGTCGAGCACCCGCTGCAGGCGAGGCGTCACGCCCTCAGGCGCCCGAAAACGAATGTCCGGCATCCTCCCGAGGCCAAGCAGGAAAACGTGCTCGCGTTCGGCCTCAGTCAGCATCAGCGCCCTGGTGATGCGATCGAGCACGCTCGCCGACGGCGCACCGCCGCGGCCCTGTTCGAGCCAAGTGTACCAGGTCGTGCTGATGCTGGCGCGTTGCGCCACCTCCTCCCGGCGAAGCCCGGCGGTACGGCGCCTTGAAGGGGGCAAGCCGAGTGCCGCCGGGTTTAGCCTGCTCCGGCGATCCCTGAGATACGAGCCGAGCGCGCCTTCATCGGTCAAAGCAGGAGTCATCCTATTAAAGCTTATACCCGTATAAGATCACTACTTTACCCTCTTAAACGGCTCCTACCTAGTCATGATCGCTGAGTGAATGGAGACAAGATCATGCGAGTATTCGTAACAGGCGCGACCGGGTTCGTAGGCTCTGCTGTTGTCGCCGAGCTGCTCGGCGCCGGGCATCAGGTGTTGGGGCTCGCCCGCTCGGAAGCCTCGGCCGGGACGTTGCAACAGGCTGGTGCGGACGTTCAGCGAGGGTCGCTTGAGGATTGGCAGAGCCTAAGGGAGGGCGCGACGTACGTGGACGCGGTGATCCACACCGCCTTCAACCACGACTTCACGCGCTTCGCCGAGAACAGCCAAGTGGATCGGCAGGCCATCGAGACCTTGGGCAAGGCGCTGGAGGGCACGGATCGTCCCCTGCTCGTCACGGCGGGAGTGGCGCTGCTCGCGCCCGGCCGAGTGGCGGTGGAAGTGGACAAGCCACCCGCCGATCCGAACTACCCGCGCCAGTCCGAAGCCGCCGCGGCCGAGCTGGTTGAGCGCGGCGTGCGCGCGTCGGTCGTCCGTCTGCCACCATCGGTGCACGGGATAGGCGATCACGGTTTCGTGCCGATGTTGGCGGCGATCGCACGCGACAAGGGCGTTTCCGCCTACCTCGACGCCGGCGCGAACCGGTGGGCGGCGGTTCACCGCTCCGATGCGGGTCGGGTTTACCGGCTCGCGCTCGAACAGGGCGCAACCGAGCGCGCCTATCATGCCGTCGCGGAGGAGAGCATCTCATTCCGCGCGATCGCGGAGACGGTCGGTCGCCAACTTGGCCTGCCAGTGAGGTCCGTGTCTGGCGACGAGGCGGCGGAGCATTTTGGCTGGTTCGCCATGTTCGCTGGCATGGACACGCCCGCCTCGAGCGAGCGTACCCGAGCGCTGCTGGGCTGGAAGCCGACGCAGGCCAGTCTCTTCGCCGATCTGGAGCGTCCCGGATACTTCGAGGCGGCGCACGTATGAGCAGCTTCATTGCAACCACAACGTCCGCTCACCACCCTTAGAGGCTGACCCGAAATGAAGTTGGGTAATTTCAGGCACTTGTGATTCTGTTGGAGGTGCGAGCCAACAACGGAATTTAACATGTGGACCGAAACCACCCGACGCAAGCATGCCCGAAAGGGCCTGCGGTATTCAAGCGATCTGACGGACGAGGAATGGGCGGTTCTGGAACCGCTGGTCCCGGGGCGGTCTCGGCTTGGGCGGCCGGCCAAGTGGTCGTTGCGGACGATCACCAACGGTCTGCTGTATGTTTTGCGTAGCGGCCTGCCGTGAGGCGGCGGGGCGCCAGGCCTCGCCCAGCGCCGGAGTGATCGACAGCCAGAGCTTCAAAACCACGGAAAGCGGCGGGCCTTTTGGGTATGACGCGGGCAAGAAGATCAAGGGCCGCAAGCGTCACATCCTCACCGACACCGGTGGTTTGCTCGTCACGGCCCGGGTCCATACAGCCGATATCCAGGATCGCGACGGCGCGCCTGGCGTCCTGACCGCGATCCGCGCCAGCTTCCCTTGGTTGCGCCACGTCTTCGCCAACGGCGGCTATGCCGGCGACAAGCTGCGACACGCCATGGCCGGACGCGGCGACTGGAAGATCGAGATCATCAAGCGATCCGACACCGCCAAGGGCTT
>NZ_JAFCSZ010000058.1:0-7899 GCF_049895765.1 Caulobacter sp. DWR1-3-2b1 | reverse complement strand
TCAGGTGGCGTTCTTGAACCGTGATATGATCGTAACGCGATCCCATGTGAAAATCTCCCTGGACCTAAGTCCATAAAAACCCTCATAAATCGCACTTCAAAATAGAATCCGCCCGGCTATACTCATATTGCGTCTAAGGTATCTTAGCGGAAATGTCCTAGTGAGCTCAATGTTTTAGCGCGGTATCGTGCAATACATTATCGGAAACTATCGGTTATCTGGGCAATCGAATTTGGCAGCTTCACTCGCCCAGCGGCAACTATGCCGACAGCCTGCACTGCCGAGGATGAAGACACGAAAACTCTAGACCCGGCATGGGCGATCAATGCGAGCCCCGAAGCGTTGCCGCAATCAAGGCAAGAATGGAAATGGCGATAAAGCCTTGTTGTTTTCCTCGACCAACAGGGTGCGGTTGAGCGGCGCGGCGGCGCGCTGGGGACAGGCCGGGCGCTCGCAGATCCGGCAAGAGGGTCCGATTTCGACGGCGGCGGGCGTGGAGATGTCCAGGCCCCGGGCATAGACCAGCTTTCCGGCGTACTTCAGCTCGCAACCCAACCCCACTACTAGCTCGTCCTCAAGCCCCGCCTGCAGGCCCGACACTCGCCGCACGGTGCGCGACAGGGTGAAGTAGCGCTGGCCGTCGGGGGTTTCGATCACCTGGGTGATGATCCGGCCGGGCGTCTTGAAGCTGTCGTGAACGTTCCAGCGCGGGCAGGCCCCGCCGAAGCGCGAGAACGGGAATGGCCCGGCCGCGAACCGCTTGGAGATGTTACCCGCCGCGTCCAGGCGCATCATGAAGAACGGCGTGCCCCGCGACCCTGGCCGGCTGAGGGTGGTCAGGCGCTGGGCGGCCTGCTCGTAGCTGATCCCGAACCGCGACCGCACACGCTCAATGTCATAGCCGCTGGCCTCCATGGCCGCCAGGAACGGCTCGTACGGCGTCATAATCGCCGCCGCCAGATAGTTGTCGAGAAACACCTTCAGCAGCTGTCGCGTGGCCCGGTCGGGGGCCTGAAAGCGATCGGTCAGGGTGGAGAGCGTCTCCCCTGCCTCCATCAAGCCCAGTTGGTAGCACATGGCGAAGATTCGGCTGGCCGGGGCCAGAGTCTCGGAAATCATCAAACGCTTGCGGTGATGATCATAGCGTCGCAGCGAACCGGTCATGGTCTCCACGGGCATCACCCGGGTCTGGATCCCGAAGTGGTCCAGCAGCCGCGCACGCACGGCGGGTCCCAGATCCTGGGGGTCGGCCTTCAGGGCGGCGACAATAACTTCAGCCACGGTCTCCAGCTCGGCGAAATGGTTGCGCTGCGAGCCCACCAGGTCCCGGACCCAGTCCGTTGGCGCCTGCGACGAGGCCCCCACCACGCCGTCGGGCCGCTCGAACACGCCAAGATCGATCAGACGGCCGCGATCCAGATAGGCGCGATAGAGCCGTGACATGGCCTCGGCCATGCCCGGCGACAGTTCCGCCACCTCGGCCGCCTCGTGGCGGCTGATGCCGAGATCGGCGAACATCCGGTCGGCCAGTACCTCTTCCAGCCCCGCTCCGCCGCCCGGATCGTCGGCCGACAGGCTGCGCAAGTCCAGGTCATAGGCGTCGGCCAGGCGCAGCAGGATCTGGGCGGTGACCGGGCGCTGGTTGCGCTCCAGAAGGTTCAAATAGCTCGCGGACACGCCCAGGTTCTCGGCCATGCGGCTCTGGGTGACACCCAGATCACGCCGCAGCCGCTTGAGTCGCCCCCCGAGAAACAGCTTCTTGTCATGCGTCGCCATTCAGTCACATTGTCACAAGTTTACAGGAAATACAAAGTCAGATTGTGACAAATTACCTTCAATAGGTTCGACGCCTGCGACTTTGCGCCGTTAGCTCTCCCCACGAACTTTTTCGCCCGACCGCCCAGCGGCCGGGTCGCCGATGGGGATCAGATATGACGCTGCGCAAGACCCACGCCCAACACCGCGAAATTCTGCTGGCCCGCTATCCGCAAGGCGTCACGCCCGGCGGCGTGGGCATTGACGACATCATCCAGCTGAAGCTGCAGAACACCTTCTCGACGCACCTCGACATCGCCCGCGAAATGGCGACCGTAATGCGCGCCGACATGGCCGAGTATGACGCCGACAGCAGCAAGTTCACCCAGTCGCTGGGGTGTTGGTCGGGCTTCCACGCCCAGCAGATGATCAAGTCGGTCAAGCGCCTGCGCGGCACCACCAAGGGCGCCTATGTCTATCTGTCGGGCTGGATGGTCGCTGGCTTGCGCAACCGCTTCGGCCATCTGCCCGACCAGTCGATGCACGAAAAGACCTCGGTCATCGACCTGATCGAGGAGATCTATGTCTCGCTGCGCCAGGCCGACGAAGTGGCGATCAACGACCTCTTCAAGACCCTGAAGACCGCCCGCGACGCCGGCGACAAGGCTGCCGAAAAGGCGGCCATCGCAGCCATTGACGGCTTTGAAACCCACGTCGTGCCGATCATCGCCGACATCGACGCCGGCTTTGGCAACGAGAACGCCACCTATCTGCTGGCCAAGGAGATGATCAAGGCCGGCGCCTGCTGCCTGCAGATCGAAAACCAGGTCTCCGACGCCAAGCAGTGCGGCCACCAGGACGGGAAGGTCACCGTGCCGCGCGAGGACTTCATCGAGAAGCTGCGCGCCTGCCGTCTGGCCTTCGAGGAACTGGGCGTCGACGAGGGCGTCATCGTCGCCCGCACCGACAGCCTGGGCGCAGGCCTGACCCAGAAAGTGCCGGTCAGCCAGGAGCCCGGCGATCTGGCCAGCGACTACATCAAGTGGCTGAAGACCGAAGCCATCACCCCGGACAACCCCATCCTGCCGGGGGAACTGGCGCTCTATCGCGACGGCCAATTTGAGAAGCCCGTCCGCATGCCCAACGGCCTGTTCGCCTTCCAGGACGGCACCGGCCGGGCCCGGGTGATCGAGGACTGCATCGCATCCCTGACCCAGGGCGGCGCCGACCTGCTGTGGATCGAGACCGACACCCCCAATGTCGACGAGATCGCCTCGATGGTCGCCGAAATCCGCAAGGTCGTGCCCAACGCCAAGCTGACCTACAACAACTCGCCGTCGTTCAACTGGACGCTCAACCTGCGCCGCCAGGTCCGCGAGCAGTGGATCGCCGAAGGCAAGATCCACCCCGACTCCTATCCCGACGGCGCGGCCCTGATGTCGGCCGAATATGACGACGCCGACCTGGGTCGCGAGACCGACGCCCGCCTCGCCGCCTTCCAGGCCGACATCTCGGCCCGCGCCGGGGTGTTCCACAACCTGATCACCCTGCCGACCTTCCACCTGACCGCCAAGAGCATGGACGAGCTGTCGCGCGGCTATTTCGGCCCCGAGCGGATGAAAGCCTATGTCAATTCGGTCCAGCGCGAGGAAATCCGCCGGGGCGTATCGGCGGTGAAGCACCAGCACGAGGTCGGCTCGGATCTCGGCGACAGCTTCAAGATCATGGTCGCCGGCGAGCGCGCCCTGACGGCTGGCGGCCACGCCAACACCATGAACCAGTTCGCCGCCGAATAGTCCCCGTCAACCCGATCCCCGTCCACCCGATCAAGGAGAGATCCCATGTCCGACACGCAATTTGTTCCCGCCGCCATGCCGAACGCCTCCGCCGAACAGCGCGCGGTCGATCGGGTGGCCGAAGCCTCCCACCGACTGAACGAAGCGGTGCGGCGCGCCATCGAGGCCGGTTACTCGGTCGAGCTGGTCCGCACCTCGCGCCACCACGACGGCGCGGGGAACTGGGGCGACCAGATCGTCCCGACCGTCCGTCCTCACAGCGCCGCCAAGAGCGCATAAAGCCCCCTAGTCGACGCCCTGCTCCCGGACCTGCAAGATCCGGGAGCCTCCTACCGAGACGCCACAGGATCCGCCATGCCCCTCGACATCGCCGCCAACATCCAGATCACCGGCCCCATCGAGGGCCGCGCGGTAGAGATCCTGACGCCCGAGGCAGTGGCCTTCGTGGCCGACCTGCACCGCCGGTTCGACGGTCGTCGCCGCGAGCTGCTGGCCGCCCGCGTCGCCCGCCAGACCCGCTTTGACGCCGGCGAACTGCCCAACTTCCTGCAGGAGACCGCCGACGTCCGCGCCGCCGACTGGACCGTCGCGGCGATCCCCGCCGACCTGCAGGACCGCCGGGTCGAGATCACCGGTCCCGTCGATCGCAAGATGATCATCAACGCTCTCAACTGCGGGGCCAAGGTATTCATGGCCGACTTCGAGGACGCCACCTCTCCGACCTGGGCCAACCTGATCGAGGGCCAGGTCAATCTGAAGGATCGCTGGGCCGGCGCGCTGGCCCATGTCGATCCCAAGTCCGGCAAGAGCTACGCGCTGGGACCCAACCCCGCCGTCCTGGTCATCCGCCCCCGTGGCTGGCACCTGCCTGAGCGCCACATGGAGGTTGACGGCCTGCCCGTCAGCGGAGCCTTGTTCGACTTTGGCCTGTACCTCTTCCACAACGCCAGGGCGTCGATTGCTCAGGGCTCGGGCCCCTATTTCTATCTGCCAAAGATGGAGAGCCATCTGGAGGCTCGCCTCTGGAACGAGGTGTTCGTCCACGCCCAGGCCGCCCTCGGCATCCCCAACGGCACCATCAAGGTCACGGCCCTGATCGAGACCATCCCGGCCGCCTTCGAGATGGACGAGATCCTGTACGAACTGCGCGACCACATGGCCGGCCTGAACTGCGGCCGCTGGGACTACATCTTCTCGTTCATCAAGCGCCTGGGCCGCCGCGCCGAATTCCTTACCCCCGACCGCTCGGCCATGGTGATGGGCAAGGCCTTCCTGGGCGCCTATTCGCTGAAACTGATCCAGACCTGCCATCGGCGCGGCGCCTTCGCCATGGGCGGCATGGCCGCACAGATCCCGATCAAGGGCGACGAGCCTGCCAACCAGGCCGCCTTCGCCAAGGTGCGGGCCGACAAGGAGCGGGAAGCCGGCGCCGGGCATGACGGCACTTGGGTTGCTCACCCCGACCTAGTGCCGGTGGCCATGGAGGTCTTCGACCGCCTGATGCCGACGCCTAACCAACTGGACAAGCGCCTTGAGGCTCTGGAAATCACCCAGCCCCAGATGCTGGAGCTGCACGAGGGCGTCCGCACCGAAGCCGGCGTGCGTGAAAACATCCGCGTCGGCGTCCGCTACACCCAGGCCTGGATCGAGGGCCGGGGCGCGGTGCCGCTCTACAACCTGATGGAGGACGCGGCCACGGCCGAGATCTGTCGCACCCAGCTGTGGCAATGGATCCGCCTGAACGCGGCGCTGGAAGACGGGCGCGAGATGAGCTCGGAGCTGTTCGTCAGCCTGCTGACGGAAGAGATGGGCGGCCTGCGGCGCGACTTCCCCTCACCCCGCCTGGAAGACGCCGCCCTGCTGTTCTCCCGCATGGTGCTGTCCGAAACCCTGGAAGAGTTCCTGACCCTGCCGGCTTACGAACTGATCGTCTGAGCTCTCAGGATCGCAGGCTGAACGGCGTCACCCGGCGCTCGTCCTCCAGCACGTCCAACTGCCGGTCAATCGGGGGAAAGGCGCGCTGGGGGCAGGTGCTGCGGCGCGGCCATGCAGCGGGTCTACGCGGCCGGAGCGCGGGCCAATGGCGCCCTGGCCTCGGGTGCGGGGCGCGATGAGTGGGTGGTGGCCGTCGGCCACGCAAAGCGCGGGTGAAGCTGTCGGGCGAGGCCGATCTCACCGTCGAGCGTCTCGACGAGGGCCGCGCCCTAACCCTGACCGACATCGCCTGGCGTCCGGGCCAAGCCGACGTTCCTGGGCCAGCTGTCGATCACCGTCGCGCTTGAGCATTTCACCGCGATCGCCAATCTGCTGCTGCGCGATCGCACTGAACTGGCGGGCGCAGCCCACCAGGCCCGGTGGCTTCGAATCTGGCACGCCGTCGAAGAGGTCGAGCGCAAGGCGCCCGTCTGTGACACCTTCATGCACGTTATTAAGAACCTGAAGCCTCTCAAGCGCTGGGGCATCCACTGCGGCGTGTTCTGGAACGTCAGCCGCGACTCCGTCAAACGTCGCTGGGTGGACGCGCTGGAATTGATGGCCGCCGATGGCGTCACTGGCCCCAAGGCTTGGATGAAGCTGGCTTGGTATCTGCTCGGCCACCCCGGCGTGTTGCGCAAGATCTCGCGGATGGGGGCAACTTTCTTTCTTCCAGGCTTCCATCCGTGGATGCACGACGACCGCAACCTTCTGGCCAAGGCCAAGGCCGAACTGGCCCAGGCGCCTGCGGTCGCCGCTTGAGCCATAACGTCGTCGGCAAAGGCAAGCTTTCAATTGTCACCGGCACCGGCACCGGCATCGAGCGGCAGTCGCTCGCTGGTCGTGCGATCTCTGGCTGGCCGCTTGAAACGGCCGGTAAGATCACATGGGCGGTTTCACGCTTCGACGCAGGCGTCAAGGGCGCCGATAGCGCTCCAGCCGGCGACAATGACAACCTTATCCTGGTCAATCATCTGACCCTTCCGGCTTGGACGGGCAAAAAACGCTGGACGGGTTGCTCCTCCAAGAGCGGCGGTGCTAGGCCTCGACGTCCCCAATCGTCGAGCCAGTCCCCGTGATCGATTTCGTGTCCGGCGTCCTGTCGCGGGTGTTGCCCTTCTTCCTGCTGGTCGTGGCCGGGATCGGGCTGGTGCGGCTGCGCCTGCTGGACGGCCCGATGGCTGCGGGCCTCTCGGCCTACGTTTTCTGGGTCGGGTTTCCAGCGCTACTGATCCACTCGCTGTCGCGGATCGGCGTGCCCACCCCGGCCCTGGCTTGGGGCCTGGCGGCCTTCGCCGGCGCGGCGCTGACCCTGATGGCCGCATTGCTGCTGCTGGGCCTAATCCTGGGCTGGACACGGGAAGAGCGCGGGGGCGCCGCCCTGTCCGCCGGCTTGGGCAACAGCGCCTTTCTAGGCCTGCCCGTTGTCGCCGCCATACTGGGCCCAGAGGCCGCCAGGCTGTCGGTAGGGGTGGTGGCGGTGGACTTCGTGATTGTAGCGGCAACCGGCATCGCCCTGCTGGGCTGGGCCGGAGGGCGCTCGATAATCGACTCGGCCATGCGTGCCCTGGCTAATCCTATTGTCGCAGCCTCGTTGATCGGAATCTTCATGGCCCTTACGGGGCTCGCGCTCCCCGCCCTGCTGGACCGAGCGGTAGCGACCGCTGCGGGATCGGGAAGCCCTGTGGCCCTGGTGGCTCTAGGCGCGGCTCTGGCGCTGCGAGCCGACAAAGACAACCCCGCGCCGCGCAACGGCCCGGTGCTGGCGGCGGTGGCGGCCAAACTGCTGGCCTTGCCCGCTCTTACCTGGCTGGCCGTGGGCCTGACCGATGCACCCTTGGCCTTTCGCTTGGGTGCCACCTTGCTCGCCGCCACCCCCACGGCGGTCAACGTCTTCATCCAGACCCGGACCCTTGGCGTCTTTGCAAGCGGCGGCGCCCGAACAGTAGCTCTGACCACGGCGGCGGCCTGTGTCACCCTGTCGGTGGTCTCCATGCTGCTCACAAGGGGACGTTGACCATCACGGTCAGTACGATCTCAAAGCCTCGCTCTGTTTCCAACATGGGGACAACGACCGAATGCGTAGCCCTTTGGGTCTCGGACACAGGCGTGGGGATCGCTCGAGAGATCGCCGACCGAATTTTCGAGCCGTTTTTCACCACCAAGGAGGTTGGCAAAGGGACAGGCTTGGGCCTCAGCCAAGTCTACTGTTTTGTGAAGCAGAGGGCAGCGCGACATTTGTTAGCTGAGCAACGCTAAGAGTCTGCCTCATAATGTTTCTGATTGTGATCAGAGGGTTGCGAGCCTTCGGGTCATGAGCTGGACCGATGCCATGAAGAGTCATGCCGTTGAGCTGTCGAGGGTCTTCTCGAAG
>NZ_JAFCSZ010000057.1:0-8019 GCF_049895765.1 Caulobacter sp. DWR1-3-2b1 | reverse complement strand
CAGGGCAAGGGACGGCCGGGATCGTGACGCGCTGCTCTCGCCGCATCTGCCGGCCGCCCTGCGCAACTGGTGGAAGGTGGCGCGGCCGCCGGTGTGGCTGTTTCCCAACCGGCTGACCTAGATCAACGCGGTGACCCCGCGCTCGCTGAACCGCGCCTTCCACGTGGCGGTCAGGACGGCCGGGATCAACAAGCCAGTCTGCCCGCACACCCTACGCCACGGCTTCGCCACCCACCTGCTGGAGCAGAATGTCGATGTGCGGGTGATCCAGGCCCTGCTGGGCCACAAGAAGCTGGAGACCACCTCGGTCTACACCCACGTGGCCGCCAAGACCCTGGACGGGATCGACAGCCCGCTGGACCTGCTGCAGTTGAGACCGCCGCCGGCCTGAGGCCAGGGCCTGGCCGGTGCGCCCGCCCCTGGAGGTCGCCGAGATCTTCCGCGCCCATGGCGAGGCCTTCCGCCGCGCCCAGGCCGGACATCTGAGCCTGGGCCAGCTCAAGGTGATGTCGGCGATCGAGACTTGCCGCACGGCGCAGCTGGGCGGCCATGTCGAGCGCTGCCTTGACTGCGACCACCTGCGGATCGCCTACAACTCCTGCCGCAACCGCCACTGCCCAAAGTGCCAGGGGGCGGCGGCGCAGCGCTGGCTGGAGGCCCGCCAGGCCGAGCTGTTACCGCTGGCCTACTATCGCGTGGTCTTCACCCTGCCGGCCCAGATCGGCGACATCGCCTTGCACAGCAAGGCCGTGGTCTACGCAGCCCTGTTCAAGGCGGCGTCGGAGACGCTGCTGACCATCGCCGCCGATCCCAAGCACCTGGGCGCCCGTATCGGCCGGACCGCCGTCCTTCACACCTGGGGCTCGGCGCTCACCCACCATCCGCACGTCCATTGCATCGTTCCCGGCGGCGGCGACTGTTCCTGGAGAAGCTCGCCGCCGCCCACGCCGAGGGACGCCTGGCCTTCTTCGGCGACCTCGCCCGCCTGGCCGACCGCGCAGCCTTCGCCGCCCGCCTGGCCCCGCTGCGCCGCGCCGAGTGGGTGGTCTACGCCAAGCGGCCCTTCGCCGGACCCGAGTCCGTCCTGGCCTATCTGGCCCGCTACACCCACCGCGTCGCCATCTCCGGTCGCCACCAACGCCGAGCCAAGGACCGACGCCAAGCCGCCGATCGCCTGCCCTTGCTGCGGCGGCCGCATGATCCTCGTCGAGATCTTCGAGCGCGCAGGCCCGCCACACAGCGCGCCGCCAGGACCCGTGTTCAGGATCGACTCGTCATGAGGCTCACAGACAACGCCACCCGCAACCGCAGCGCTACAGCAACGGCCAAGAGCCGCGTGAGCGGCCTTGCGCACCAACGCCAAAAAGCGGCCCTGAGCGCCCAAGAACACCCCAACCCGCACATCATCAGGGGCATCGTGACGGACCAAACCGGCCGCCTGCAGCAGCGACAACGGCCAACAGCGCATCGCCCGCGACCCCATGGGACCAGCGCGCCGCTCAAATCCCCATAGGCCGCTACCGCCATCCCGCGGGTCAGACTTCGAGCTTTCTCAGACACCCGCCCTCGGCGGTCAGCCCCGTCGCCGCGCGTGGCGGGCGTCCAAGAAACCTAAACAACAGCGGACGTTGGGTCCGCTCCAGAAACGCGACGCTCAGCTCCTAACTCGAGAAGACCGGCACCGCCCCCTGGGGAACCAAGGCCTGGCCGCTCCAAAGCCGCCAGAAAGCTGGCTCGGGTGACGCCATGGCCCAAGAGCGACGCATAACCTGGACACGGTTTAGGTTTTTTGCTAAACACCGTTTATGGCGACCGTTTTTCAGAGCCGTCGACGCTACCGGGTCGCCTTGAACTCCAATGATCATCCTCCGCCGCACGTGCACGTCTACGGCAAGGGCTGCGAGGCGCGATTCAAGCTGAATTGTCCCGACGGACCTGTCGAGCTTTGGGACCATGCCGGTGATTGGACGTTGGCTCACATCAGTGAAGTCGGTGGCGAGATCGCCGCCCAGCTTGACGAATGTTGTAAGATCTGGAGTGAGATCCATGGCTGAATTCAAGCAACTAGACGAGATGGCTTTCCGTCGTTCGGCTCAACGGGGCAAGCGGGTCTACGCGACGCCTCGCGCGACCTCGGCTCGCTTCGACAAACGCTCGGGCAAGGTCGTGGTGAGCTTGGACACGGGCATCGATTTCTCCTTCGATCCCCGGCGGGCCCATGGACTTGGCGACGCGGCCCCAGAGGATTTCATGGGCGTTTCGATCGAAGGGGTCGGCAGCACACTGCATTTCCCCAGATTGGACGCTGACTTCACGGTCTCGCGCCTACTGGAAGGATTTCTGGGTCCGATGGATTGGACCAAGAAGGAGGCTCGCGCGAACGCCTCACGCGCCAACGGCAAGCGTGGAGGCCGGCCAAGGCGCGAATTTGCGGCGACGAGCTGATAGCCGCCGAGAAAGTCGTGCAGCCCGCGCTTCGTACGGCCGACGTTCGCATGCGCATTTCGGCACACTACGATCTGGCTTTGCCGCCAACGGTCGGGTTGTCGGCCGGGTAGCGCCAGAAACGGACTCCGGTTACTTGCCGCACCCCGGACGCTTATAGCGGGACAAGCTACGCGAACAAAGGCGAAACATCGCTCGACGCGACGCCAAACCGGCGCCAACTTGGCTTCATGAAACTCGACTCGATAATCGCGACAGCCCTCAGCATGGATCGTAACAATCTTCGCCTGTCTGGCCACCGGTTCACACAGATCGACGCAGCGCGCAGCGCCCGCCCTAGCAACGCCTCGCGTAACACCTTGATCGCCGAGGCCAAGGCTCAAGCCTGCGGACGCGGCGCCCGTGCCTAAGTTCTACGAATTCTTCGCCGGCGGCGGCATGGCCCGCATGGGCCTGGGTCCTAACTGGACCTGCCTGTTCGCCAACGACTTCGACTTCAAGAAGGGCCTGACCTACCAGGCCAACTTTGGTTCGGACGCGCTGAAGGTCGCCGACATCCGCGCGATCACTCCGGCGGATCTGCCGGGACTCGCCGACCTGATGTGGGGCTCCTTCCCCTGCCAGGATCTGTCCCTGGCCGGCGTCGGCGCCGGCCTGCGAGGCGAGCGCTCGGGCACTTTCTATCCATTCTGGGACGTGGTCCGGGCGCTGAAGGCGGAGGGGCGCGCCCCTAGGCTCATCGCCCTGGAAAATGTCTGCGGCACACTGACCTCGCACGGCGGCCAGGATTTCGAGGCGATCTGCCGGACCTTCGTCGAGGTCGGCTACCGCTGGGGGGCTCTCGTGATCAACGCCGACCTGTTCGTGCCCCAGTCGCGGCCCCGTTTGTTCGTGATCGGCGTGCGGGCCGACGTGGCGATCGACCCGGCGCTGCTGTCGCCAGAGCCCCTGGCGCCCTTTCATACCCGAGGCATTTGCCGTGCAGTCGAGGCCCTGCCCAGGGCCCTGCGGGCGCAGATGCTGTGGTGGAACGTCCCCACGCCCAGCCACCGAGTCAGCACCTTCGCCGAGGAGATTGAAGAACATCCAACTAGCGTCACCTGGCACACCCCGGCCGAGACCGAACAACTGCTAGCCAAGATGTCGCCCCTCAACAACGCCAAGGTGACCGCCGCCATGCGTGCCGGCCGCCGCATGGTCGGCGGCGTCTACAAGCGCACGCGGCTTAATGAAAAGGGCGTCAAGGTGCAGCGCGCCGAGGTTCGGTTCGACGACGTCGCCGGCTGTCTGCGGACCCCGGCCGGCGGCTCCAGCCGCCAGGTCATTCTGGTGGTCGATGGACAGAAGATCCGCTCCCGGCTCATCTCCGCGCGCGAGACCGCCCGGCTGATGGGTCTGCCCGACGACTACAAGCTGCCCAGGAACTACAACGAGGCCTATCACCTGACCGGCGACGGCGTGGTGGTGGACGTGGTGCGCCATCTGAGCCAGCACATCTTCGAACCGCTGTTAGCCGAGGCGCTGGAAGCGCGCGAGGTCGCGTGACCGATCTTCTCCGGCGCGATCCCGACGCGGTCAATGTCCCGCCCTTCGAGACCGAGGACCTGCGCCGCAATCTGACGACCTTTCTGGACAGCCCGTTCGACGATCCGTCCGGCGCGCGGCCCTTTGTCGGCAACTACCGCTGGGGCGTCTACGCCTTCTTCGACTATGACGGCGAGCCGATTTATGTCGGCCAGACCAATGAGCGGCTGCGCACCCGCATTCGCCGCCACCTGACCAACCAGCGCACGGACGCGGTGGCCATGTCGGTCTTGGATCCCTTCGAGGTCTTCGAGATCGAGGTCTGGCCCCTGCCCCAGCTCGAGGCATCGAGCCGAGCCGATCTCGCGGCCCGGCAACATTTGGACGCGCTGGAGCGGCTGATTACCGAGCACGCAGTGGCCGAATCGCAGTTCAAGGCCATCCTCAACGAGAAGGATCCGCCGCCCGGGACTCTGAGCGTCGAGGCCCCGCCGTCGCTGCGCGGCCGCATCGTTTCTGAGCGGGTGCATGAACTGCGATCGCATCCCGATTTTAGGATCGCGCGCCGATCGTTGATCCTTTCGCGGCTTGCGCAGGTGATTTCCGAACGCAAGGTGCAAGGCGGTCTGCGGCGCGTGCTGCTCACCCAGGCCAAACGCCTGCAGTGGCTCTCGGCGCGGCGCTATGAGGCGCTGGGCGGCGCGGCGTCGGTCGCTGTCGAGGCTGAAGGTGAAGAGGTCTAAGCGGGACTACGACTGACCTGATGCGCCATGAACGGACATTGAGGTGGTCGCAAGAAGCTGACCTTCACCCTCTGCACAACCCCAGATAACCATGTTAGCGCTAGCGCTAGCGCTAACGGGAGGGGTAGTGCGTGACAGGCTTTCAGCTGACGGCATTGATCACGGCGCTCAACTTGGCGGCGTCCATGGCGTGGGCCCAGACGCCGCCGGCCCTCGCCGCGTTATCTGCTCCAGAGAAGGCCCAGGCCCTCCGCAACGCAGAACGTGCCCTATGGTCACCGGGCGAGGCTCGCTACCTGCGTCGCTGGCTGGTGAAGGGTTTGGCGGAACTGCCCGGTGACGAGGCCCAGCTTAGGTCAGACGCCGACTGGAAGGCGCTTGTCACCTGGGACGATCTCGTCGATCTCACGGCGGCGGGCGCGGGAGGACGCTGGCTCTATGCGTCGACAATCGTAAAACGCGACGTCGATGGCCCGGCGGAATTGTCGCTGGGAGCGGGCGGAGCGCTCTCGGCATGGATCAACGGCGAGCCGGTCGCTCTACCCGACAAACCCACCGGCCTGTACGACGCCATCCGGATCCCAATGCGGCTACGATCCGGCGATAACGTCATCCTCTTGCGAGCCGAGCGCGGCTCGGGCGCGACCTTGCTGTCGGCCCGCATTCTCTCGGAAGGCCAGCCCCTGCCCGATATCCGGCTGCAGCCAGCGGCCTGGACCCAGGACGGCCAATTGGCGGTACGCACGGACTCGAGGCCCCGCCCAGGAACCGTCGATGTCGCGGTCACCGCACCTGGCGGCCGCGAGATAGGCCGCGCCAGCGCCTCGAGAGGAAGGACCGTCTCGCTGCGGACCGCCGAATGGCCCGACGGTCCCTACGAGGTCGCAGTCAGTACGACCAGCGACACTGGAAAGCCCCTGTTAACGTTTGCGCCCTGGTACAAGGGGGATATGGCGACGGCCGCCAGGGCCCTGCTCGACCAGGCCGCAGAAGCGACCGGCTCAGACGCCCGGGCTGGTCACTTGCGGATGCTCGGCGCGCTGGTCACTGACCGCGCCGGCGCCGATCTCTCGCGCTTGCAGGACTCTTACACGCCTGTCCATTCGGCCCTCATGGAAGCGGCCGAGTTGCGGATGGGACCGCAGGCGGCGATCCGGTCCTCGGGTTTTGTTCGCTTGGCCTGGGTCGACCCGCTGGATGGCTCCACCCAGTTCTGCCGCGCCTATCTGCCCGTCGGCTATGATCCCGCCCGCGCTTGGCCCGCCGTGCTGTACCTGCACGGCGCCAATCCCGGCTCACCGCCTTACGTTCGATACTGGAACGTCGATGTCCGACACGGAGGGCTCGCCGAGCGTTGGCCGATAATCTGGATCGAACCCCACGGTCGTGGGACCAACGGCTATATCGGTCCGGGCGAGCAGGACGTGCTGAATTGCCTAGAGGCCGCGCGTTCCCGGCTGAATGTGGACGACACGCGCACCTATCTCACCGGCGGTTCGATGGGGGGCAAGGGGACCTGGCAACTCGGAACGCGCCATGCTGGCCGGTTCGCGGCCCTGGCTCCGGTGTTTGGCGGCGCCGATCCCCGCCTTGACCCAAAGGGAGGTCGCGACGATCCCGCCGCCGATCGCCCGATGGAGCGCTGGTTGCGCGAGGTTGAGAGCGATTTCGTCGGGGTGGAAGGGCTTAACAACACCCCCGTCTTCATCCACCAGGGCGACGAGGACGCCGCCATCGACGCGCGCTATGCCCGTCATGTCACCGCCCTGCTGCAGCGCTGGGGCTACGATGTCCGCTATCGCGAGTATCCCGGATGGGGCCACGAGGCGCTCGGCGAGCTGGACGAGATCGTCGTTTGGTTCCTGCAACACCGCCAGGCCGAGGCTCCGTCTCTCGTCCGCCTACGCGCAGCCGATCTGCGCGCAGCAAGGGCTCACTGGCTAACCGTCGAAGGCGCGATAGAGCCGCTGTCGATGATCCAGGTCGACGCGGAGATGACCGGGCTGGGCGTGCTGAGGCTCGAAACTCGTAACGTCGCCAGACTGAGCCTGGCGCCGCCGTCACCCCTGCTGAAACCAAATATACCGCTCAAGGCGGTGTGGAACGGCCGCCCGGTCGAAATACCGCCGGGCCCGGACGGCCGCTTCACCTTGACCGCGCCGGGGAAGGCGAGCGGCGCCGAACGCAAGACGCCCGCCCTTCCCGGCGGAGTCTTCGACATTCTGTCGACGCCCTTCATCATTGTGGTGGGGACCACCTCCAGAGGCCCGGAGACGCGCGCCCTGATCCGTAGCAAGGCCGAAACCCTGGCCGGCCTGTGGCGCTCGATCTATGGCGGCGAGGCGCGCGTCGTCGATGACAAGTCCCTGACAGCGGAGCAGGAAAGGAGCCTGTCGCTCATCCTGCTCGGCGGACCCGACGCAAATGCCGTGGCAGCCCGACTGCGGCGCGATCTGCCGCTGACCATAGCCGTGGATGGGATAACGATCGACGGCCAGCGGTACGCCGCTACGGATGCCTACGCCGTGATGCTGCGCCCCAGCCCTCGCGCGCCGGACCGCTACGTGCTCTCAGTGGCCGCCAACTCGGCGACCGGCCTGTTCGCGTGGGAGCCATTCTCATTGCTGACGGCCATGGGCGACTCTATCGGCAATCCCTACGACTGGTGGATCGGCGACGGCCGCCGGCCGGTCCAGGCGCGGGGCCGGGCGCCAGATCGCGGCTGGATCGCCTCTGGCATTTTCGACCCATCCTGGCGCCGCAACGATAGCTGGACTTTCCTCGGCGATCCGGCTTTGCGGGCGACGACGACGCCCTTGGTGCGCCCAAAGACGACGACTGTACTCCCTCCTGCTGTGCTGGGGCGCTATGTCGGCCGATATGCTTTGGTCGGCCGTCCCGAGACGACTCTGGCGGTGCGGCTCGACGGTGAGGTTTTGATGGTCGACCCGCCAGGCGGTCTGCCGAGCGACAAGCTGCTGGCCGAGAGCCCCACCCGATTTCTCGTAGCCTCTGACGGATCTATAATGGAGGCCGTGCTCGACCCAGCCGGAAAGGTCGTGGAGGTTCGCTTTGGTGAAGGCGCGCGCGCCTCAGCCTGGCGGCCAGCGCCCAAGTGATCTGTCTCGCGCCACTGCGCCAACTGGACGATGCCCATCCACAGACTAGTCGCGCCAGAGTACTAACCCGCTAGATGTTTGGTCCCGGACTTTGATGGTGCACTGTTTTCCGATGGTTGGAAGGATGCGTTATGGGGCAGGTACACCACGGGAGCGCCACAACGACAGCGGCGGTCCGTCGAGCGATA
>NZ_JAFCSZ010000056.1:0-8282 GCF_049895765.1 Caulobacter sp. DWR1-3-2b1 | reverse complement strand
TATCGCTCGACGGACCGCCTCAGTCGTGCGGGCGCTTCCGTGCAGTATCTGGCCCATAGTGCTTCCTTCCACTCGGCGGAAAAGATTGCACCATCAAAGCCCGGGACCAAACACCTAGAGCGAAGGCTCCGGCATTAACGATGCCCTCCCCTCACGGTTCATGTTTAACAATTGGATTTGCACCACTTTATGGTTGTATTCGGTAACAGTCGCTGGACTAAGGTGGACCGGCGTTAATGATTGTTTCATTGGGATCGGAAACACTCCAACGGATGTCTGGGGGAGCGCTCTGAAGGTGCACTTCCGGCTTCTAGCTGGGGGTGGTCACATGTCATTTTTCAAGGGTCGCGTGGTCGACAAGAGCGTGGCGCTCATTGAACAGCTTGAAGCGACCATCGACGCCATCAACCGTTCCCAAGCGGTCATCGAATTCAATCTCGACGGTACGATCATCACCGCCAACGACAACTTTCTGAAGACGCTGGGATACTCGCTTGGCGAGATCCAGGGTCGGCATCACAGCACGTTCGTCGAGGCCGCGTATGGTCAGAGCGCTGAGTATCGTGAGTTCTGGCGCCGCCTGAGCGCCGGCGAGGCCTTCGCAGACAAGTTCCGCCGCCTTGGCAAGGGCGGCAAGGAGATCTGGATCCAAGCCTCCTACAACCCGGTGTTCGACAAGGCCGGCAATCCAGTTCGGGTGATCAAGTTTGCCACCGATATCACGACAATTGAGCAGGAACGCGCCGCCAACGAGGAAGCGCGCTTGAAGGCCGACGCCGACAACAGCGTTGTCGAGATCCTGGCCGAGAGCCTGCAGCGCCTGTCACGCGGCGACCTGACCGCGCGCATAGCGACCGATATGGCCGGTCGCTATGCGCAGATCAAAAGGGACTTCAACGCCGCCATTGATAGCCTGCGCCAGACGATCAGCTCGATCACCGACAGCGCCAACGGCCTGCAGGGGGGCGCGGACGAGATCGCTTCGGCCGCCGACGACCTGTCGCGCCGCACAGAGCAGCAGGCTGCCAGTCTGGAAGAGACCGCAGCCGCCCTCGACGAGGTCACCGCTACCGTCCGCCGGAGCGCCGAAGGGGCCAAGCAGGCCTCCCAGACCGCATCAGGCGCTCGCGTCGAGGCAGATCGCTCCGGCGAGGTCGTCCGTGAAGCTGTCGCGGCCATGGGCGAGATCGAGAAGAGCTCGGGCCAAATCACCCAGATCATCGGCGTCATCGACGAGATTGCTTTCCAGACGAATCTCCTGGCCCTGAACGCCGGCGTCGAGGCCGCCCGCGCCGGTGAAGCCGGCCGAGGCTTCGCGGTCGTCGCCCAGGAAGTCCGGGCGCTCGCTCAGCGCTCGGCCGACGCCGCCAAGCAGATCAAGACCCTAATCGCCAGCAGCACCTCCCAGGTCGAACGTGGCGTGCGCCTCGTCGGCCAGACCGGCGAGGCTCTGACAGGCATTGCCGTCAAGGTTGGCGAAATCGACACTCTGATTTCCGAGATCGCTCGCTCGTCGCAGGAGCAGGCCACCGGTCTCCATCAGGTCAACACCGCCGTCAATCAGATGGATCAGGTCACCCAGCAGAACGCCGCTATGGTTGAAGAGACTACCGCCGCCGCGTCAAACCTCAACACCGAAGCCCGCGACTTGGCCAAGCTGGTGGCACATTTTCAAATTGGCGACACATACCGCGAAGCGCGCTCTCTAGAAGGTGCTTCTACATATGGACGTGTTGCCTCCAACAGGCGTGCATAATCTTACGCCGTCCGCCGTTGAAAGCTGAGATCGTGGCTAGAGCATTTTCCGATAAGTGTGAAACGGTTATCGGATCGAAAAATGCTCTAAACTTTTGATTTAGAGCATTTTTAGCCCGACCCTGATGAAGCCATCAGGTCGGAAAGGGCTCTAGCATCGGCCTGTGCGGGCGAGCGTTGATCTCGCAGCCCGACCGACGCGTAACCGAAGCTGCAAGAGCAGTAGTGAACCGCGCTGGGTTTGCCGGAGGCTGTTTGATTTAAGTCACGCCGCCATAGCCTGTTGGGTGAGCGCGGCATAGTAGGCGGCCTCGGCTTCCGCCGGCGGGATGTTGCCGATGGGCTCCAAGAGCCGCCTGTTGTTGAACCAGTCGACCCATTCGAGGTTGGCGAACTCGACCGCCTCGAAGGTTCGCCATGGTCCACGCCGATGGATGACTTTGGCCTTGTACAGGCCGTTGATGGTCTCGGCCAAGGCGTTGTCATAGCTGTCGCCGACGCTGCCGAAAGAGGGCTCGATCCCGGCCTGCGCCAGACGCTCGGTGTACTTGATCGAGACATACTGGGCGGATTCAACCGGTCGTCGCAACGCTTCGAAAATGGAGGCGTAGGATGGATGTCAAGAAGCGAAGATCCGACCGGTGCACGCGGTCACGGTTACGTTCCCCTGGGCGTCCGCCGGTTGCCACCAGCCACGAACGGAAGCTGTTCTGGAGCTACATTGCGGCCGGAATGACGAGCGAAGCGGCAGCGGTGAAAGCCGGAGCGTCGCAACCGGTCGGCGGCCGCTGGTTTCGGGAGGCAGGTGGTATGCCACCAGCGATGTTCAGGCGCTCGTCCGAGCCATTGTCGGGCAGGTATCTGTCGCTATCAGAACGGGAAGAGATCGCGCTGCTGCTGGTTCAGAGGCATGGCGTATGTGAGATCGCACGCCGGCTCGGTCGAGCGGCTTCGACTATCTCACGCGAGATCCGGCGCAACGCGGCGACGCGTGGAGGCAATCTCGAATATCGTGCGACAACTGCTCAGTGGCATGCCGAACGGGCAGCGCGTCGCCCCAAGATCGCTAAGCTTTCGGCCAACGACTCGCTGCGCCTCTGGGTCGAAGAGCGGCTGAGCGGCGCTGTTGCCAAACCTGGCGACCGCCCTGTGGTCGGCCCGTCTGTATCCTGGAAAGGACGGCGCCATGGGCAGCGCCAAGACCGGCGTTGGTCCAAGGCATGGAGTCCGGAGCAGATTGCCGGGCGCCTGCCCATAGATTTCCCGGATGACGACAGCATGCGTATCAGCCCCGAAGCTATCTATCAGGCCCTATACGTCCAGAGTCGGGGCGCCCTCCGGCGCGACCTCACGGCATGCCTCCGCAGCGGGCGAGCCTTGCGGATGCCGCGGGCGCGCGTAGCAAGGCGCGGCAAGGGGTTCGTTTCGCCCGAGATCATGATCAGCCAGCGCCCTGCAGAAGCCGATGACCGCGCAGTGCCAGGTCACTGGGAAGGCGACCTCATCCTCGGTCTCGGTAGCTCGGCCATTGGTACGCTCGTCGAACGCACCACGCGCTTCACAATGCTGCTGCACCTGCCCCGTCAGCGAGGACACGGCGAGGTGCCGCGTGTGAAGAATGGGCCGGCTCTGGCCGGACACGGCGCTGAGGCCGTCCGGGATGCGATCACGCGCACCACCGTCACCTTGCCTGAAGCGCTGCGAAGGTCGCTCACCTGGGATCAGGGAGCGGAGATGGCACAGCATGCCCGCCTCAAGGTCGATGCAGGTCTGCAGATCTACTTCTGCGACCCGCAGAGTCCATGGCAGCGGGGTACGAATGAAAACACCAACGGACTTCTGAGGCAGTACTTTCCCAAGGGCGCCGACCTCAGCACGCACAGCCCGGAGGTGCTGGCGGCCGTCGCTTCGACGCTCAATGGCAGGCCGCGCAAAACGCTGGGCTGGAAAACACCAGCCGAAGCGCTTGACCAATGTCTCGCGCAAACTCAGAAACCAAGCGTTGCGACGACCGGTTGAATCCGCCCCGGCGTCCGCGGTCGCTGTGATGAACCAGGCCCGCCCGATGCGCCGGCCGGCGCGGCCTTGTCGCTGACGGTTGTGCGCACCGGCTTGCCCCGGATCACCCCCTAAAGGCCCATGTCCCGCATCAGCCGCTCCACTGTGCAGCGGGCGACGGTCAAACCCTCCCGCCTCATCTGCCGCCAGACCTTGCGCACGCCGTAGACCGCGAAGTTCTCGGCGAACACCCGTGCGATCTCTGGCTTTAACGCCTGATCCCGACGCGCCCGAGCCGACAGCCGGGCCGGATCGCGCTGCTGAGCGGCGCGCTCGTGGTAGGTGGACGGGGCGATCGGCAGAACCTTGCAGATCGGCTCGCCCCCGTGAGCCTCTCGGTGATCCCGGATCAAGTCCGGGACCGATGAAGGCGATCATCGCTTGAACGGGCGGTCGAGCTCCGCCAGGGCAGAATAGGCTGATGCCTTGCGCAAAATCTCGTTGGCCTAGAGCCCTTTCCGACCTGATGGCTTCATCAGAGTCGGGCGAAAAGAGCTCTAAATCAAAAGTTTAGAGCATTTTTCGATCCGATAACCGTTTCACACTTATCGGAAAATGCTCTAGCGCAACTCGCGGTTCTCTCGCTCCAGCGCCTTCAGCTTCTCGGCGACATCCGCCGGCACGCCGGCACGCTTGCCGGTATCGACCTACGTCTTCTTGACCCATTCGTGCAGGGCCTGAGGCACGCAGCCGATCTTCTCCGCTATCGACACCACGGCCGCCCAGCGGGAGGCGCGATCCCGCTCGTGATCCAGCACCATCCGCGCCGCTCGCTCGCAAACCGCAGGCGAAAACTTGTTCGTCGTCTTGCTCATGATAGCCCCTTACTCTCAGGAGTTGGGGCCTCCGGCAAACCCGGAGCGGTTCACTGCTCGCGGCGCGCAAACCCGTCAGAGCCTCGCCCGCCTGGCGGCGCATTCGGTAAGGATGAAGGAAGACGAACACCCCTGCCCGTGCATCGGGCGCCCTGCCAGATGACATTTCTAAATGGCAGAATCCGCGACACCTCTAACCGGCGTAGACAAAATAACCCACTGATTTTGCCAATGGTTCTTTCGTTATGGCAGCTGGGCATAAAATGGATGTTGCGCCAAGTAGAGGACGTTAGCCCCGGCTTTCGATGCCCTCCAGAGCATAATTGAGAGCTGCCCAGCCCATGGCCTATTCATCTCGTCGGCAAGACGGGTAGGTGGTCGTAGAACTCGACCTGCATGCGCATGCGACCCACAGGCGTGACGAAGTGGGGTTGATCCGGAAGAATTACGCCGGGTCGCTCCGGGGTTAGGTGCTGCTCGTCAGGTGGATTAAGCAGCGTGAAGACAACCTCGCCCTCAAGGACCCGGATCACGCCCCAGACGCCGGCCTTGGTGCGATGATCGCGGCGCAATGCGGCCGGCAGACTGGTTTCATCAAATACGGGCGTTGTGCGGTAGGGCTGCGAGACCTGTGCGGGTTCCATGTCACTCGGGCACTCGGATGTCGTGGGCATGGGGCGGATAAGGTGCCGCGGCGTGGTCGATGGGCAGGCCGGCAAGCATGCTGGCGAACCCGTGATTGACGTCACGGTGATGAGCTTCGTCCGCGCGAACGACAAGCACGACGTCTCGTAGCGTCGCGGTGTCTGGCAGCTTCCAATAGTGCTTGGCGATGGCGGGCGCCGCGACATTGGGCGATCGGCCCTCGTCGATCTCCTTCAGATAGAGCGTGTAGCTGATCACCGCCTCTTCCTCGAAATAGCCAACGACGCGATGAGCGGTGCGTTTGGAGACCAGGTAGAGAAGGAAGAAGCCGATGTAGAAAATCCATTGGACGAGGATGATCACCAGGCGTTCGAACAGATTGGGCTGGGCGATCTGAACGAAGGTCATCAGGTGCATCCGCTCGTTCTCGGCCTCCTCCATCAGCGTGCGAATCCAGCCGTCGTCGTCGCACATGCGCCGAAGCGCCGTGAGATGGTTGATCGTAGCTCCGACCATGCCCGGCACCGCCGCTACCGTCTCAAGTACGATCGCCCGGTGCCCGTAACGCTTGGCGAAGAAGGTGTCGGCGGCGAAGCGCAGCAGCTTGGTGAAACCCAGGGCGAACCGATCCGAAAAGCCGACCGGCTTGTGGTGAACCGCAGGCTCCGCGACCGCCTCTTCGGCTAGGGCTCGTGGGTCGGGCGCGAGAATCTTGTTGACCACAATGTACACTTTTTGGGCTTGGGCCGCAGCGGGAGCAGTGCGCGGCTGACGGAAAAAACAATGCAGGCTTGCTTCCCGACGCCCTGGGTTGGGAACGTGTGTCAGGGCCGCCTGTTCCGTAAGCTCGGGAGTTCCGGCGTCGCTCGGGAACCCCAACTGCTAAAGCATTTTCCGATAAGTGTGAAACGGTTATCGGATCGAAAAATGCTCTAAACTTTTGATTTAGAGCCATTTTCGCCCGACCCTGATGAAGCCATCAGGTCGGAAAGGGCTCTAGCATTCAGAATGGGGTCCTCATGCCTGATGAAATTCCCGACGCCTCATACCGCGCGAGGCTACGCGAGAAGGCGCTCTCGAGGTGGGATAACGAAGGCGGCGCCAGCCGCCAGGGACCACAAAAAGGCTCGCCTGCGGCGGAAGCGGGCCCCGACCGCGAGCCTCAGCTGACCAACACCGAACTGGTGCAGCTTCGGGTTCGCGTGATCGCGCTTGAGAACCTGATGATCGCTTTGCTGGCCGAAGGCTCTGACAGGCAGGTCGAGGTTGTCCGCGAGATGGCGAGCCTACATCTCGCCGAGGCCAGGCTTCACACATCACCCCCTAACCATCCACGCCGCCGCCCACATGATTGACCTCGTCCAGCGAGCTGCTCATTTCGGTTCCCGGGCAGATCCCGATGGCTAAGCAATTCAATGTCGGTGATCGCGTCAGCTGGAACTCCGAGGCCGGCCGCGTCAGCGGGACGATCATCTGCGTTCATACCCGGGACGTCGACCACAAGGGCTATACCCATCACGCGAGCCCTGCGATCCCGCAGTACGAGATCAAGAGCAGCAAGACCGATCACATCGCCATGCACCTGGGCGCCGCGCTCAGCCGGCTGACATGAGCAACAAGCCCACGACGCCGGAGCCGCTGGAGGCGGCCATTACCCAGGCCGACGATCGCCTGCTGGCGGATCACTGGATGCCGCCGCAAGCCGGCATCGTCCCTAGGGTGCGCGTCGGCCGGCGCTGGATCAGCGTGCTCTGGGCGCTCCCCATTGGGACCGTGGCGCTCATGGTGTTGATCGCCATCGCCGAGGCTCTTCGCGAACTGCCCGACGTGAAGGCCTTCATCGCTCAGCACCCAGGCATCGCTCAGGCCGCGCCATCGGTGGATTCCGGCTTTCCCTGGTGGCTGCAGCTTCAGCACTTCCTGAACATGTTCTTCATGCTGTTCATCATCCGGGCCGGCCTGCAGATCCTCGCCGATCATCCGCGGCTCGACTGGCGGCGCGATTGCACGCCGGGGACAGACTGGTTCCGTTTCCAGCGCCCCGTGCCGAAGGGTCGGGTTTAGACCGCCAAGGACGACTCGGTCAGCCTTCCGACATGGCTCGGCATTCCCGGCCTGCGCCATACCCTGGGCCTAGCCCGCTGGTGGCACTTCTCGGTTAACCTGCTCTGGGTGATCAACGGCGTCCTCTTCTACGGACTGCTGTTCGCCACCGACCAATGGCGGCGGCTGGTCCCGCTGACCTGGGAGGTATTTCCGGCCGCGCTCTCCACGGCAATCCAGTGCGCCTCGCTGAACTTCCCGGTGGACCACAGCTGGACCCGCTACAACGGACTGCAGCAGCTCAGCTATTTCGTGACCGTGTTCGTCGCCGCGCCGGTCTCGATCATGACCGGCCTGATGCAGAGCCCGGCGATCGCCAACAGCCTAGGCTGGCTCGGAAGGCTGCTCAACCGACAGGCCATGAGGTCGGTCCACTTCCTGTCGTTCGCCTGGTTCGTGGCCTTCATTGCGATGCACGGGGTTATGGTGTTCATCACCGGCCTGCGGCAAAACACCAACCACATGTTTGCTGGCGTCGAGAACGACTCCTGGGCAGGTTTACCGCTATTTTTGCTGGCCATGGCCGTCATGGCGACGGCCTGGCTCCTGGCTTCGCCGTTCACGAGACGGCACGCACGGCTGGTGCAGCGCACCGGAAGGTTCATGATCGGTTGGCTGAGGTCCTTGGCCACCCGAATGGACCCAAAGACGCAATCCGAAGAGAGCGACATATCGCCGTTCTTCTGGCCGAACGGCACGGTGCCCAACTCACCGGCGTTCGACAGCTTGGTCGCGGACGACTTCGCTGACTATCGACTGCGGATCAGCGGCCTGATCGAACCCACCTTAGGTGTTTGGTCCCGGGCTTTGATGGATCGGATTGATCTTGAATCTTGCAGGCTCTTTTGTCCACATTTTGCAGATGAAGTCGTAGGGGGTCAGGCCCTTGAGCGTCTTAAGGCGCCG
>NZ_JAFCSZ010000055.1:0-8520 GCF_049895765.1 Caulobacter sp. DWR1-3-2b1 | reverse complement strand
TATCGCTCGACGGACCGCCTCAGTCGTGCGGGCGCTTCCGTGCAGTATCTGGCCCATAGTGCTTCCTTCCACTCGGCGGAAAAGATTGCACCATCAAAGCCCGGGACCAAACACCTAGCCAACCGTCCGAATTTCCGGCGCCACCTCAGTCCTCGGCCTCTAGCGCGACCTTCAGAAGAGCGCTTGAACGGACAGGGTCGATCTTTCGCGCAAATCGCATGTGCCCGTCCTCTCGGTTCCCGGCCGGGTCGAGAAGGCGCAACCAATACCGATATGGCGCTCTACATCGTCTTAGGACTGCTAGGTCCCCGACTTGAAGGTTTTGAAATGCGCACCCTCCTCTACCCATTGTTGGCGATGACGTTGCTGAGCGGGATGGCTGGGACAGTCCAAGCCCAATCCATGAGCAGCCATGGAACGCCTGGCATGGCCGCTCAGCCACAGATGAAATCGTCCCGCGACAAGACCGGTGCGGACGCGTTGAAATCCGACGGCATGCGGATGAGCCGCGGCATGATGTCGGCTAGGGCGCCGGACATTGATCTGCTTTGGGCCAAGGTGATGATCGCCCACCACCAAGGCGCCATCGACATGAGCCAGAGCGTTCTAAAGGCGGGCGACGATCCCGAAGCCCGCAAGCTGGCCCAAGCCACGATTGACGAGAACACCAAGGCCAAGGCCGACCTTGAGGCCTATGTCCGAAAACACGGTGGCTGACCAAAACCTTGGTTCTCTTGCCGCGCCAAGCTTGGTTATGAGCCCAGAGCATCTTGGCTGACGGACGCAAGAGCGCGCCCTTCGATGCGAATGCGGATCCACAGAACCGCAGCGTTCAAGATTGAGAACAGGATGGCAAAGCCGACTAATCCGAACGTCAGTGGAAGTACCGCTATTTCGGCGGCCACCACCACGTAGTTGGGGTGGGACACTAAGCGGTAGGGCCCGCGTCGCACGAGGTCGGCGCCCGGTAAGGTGATGATCCGCGTAGTCCAGCGATCTCCCAATGTTGCGATCACCCAGACCCGGGCCAGTTGTAGCGCGACAAAGATCGCCAGCAGCGGCAGGTTCGTCGGCTGGTTCCAGGCCAGAAGCCAGAGCCCCGCCAACCAAGCCGCGTGCAAAATGACTATGATCGGATAGTGACCCGCCCCGGTCTCAATTCCCCCCCTAGCCATTAAGCGGCGGGTGTTGTGATTGGCCAGCACAAGCTCGCCCAGTCTCTGGGCGGTCACCAAGCCAAGGACGACGATCGAGAGCGTCATGCCGCCGATCTCAAGGTAACGGTGCTTGAGGTGAAGCCCGGGCCCAGAGCAGTGACCACCGATCTGTCAGGAAGGCCGGCGCGACGGGCCCGATCGAGGACGTAAAGCACCGTCGGGGCCGACATGTTGCCGTGGTCGCGCAGCACCGCGCGTTCGTGATCCAGGCACCCCTGACCGATCGACAGGGCCGCCTCCATGGCGTCGATCACCTTCATTCCGCCCGGATGGCAGATGAAACGATCGACGTCTTCCAGCCCCAGTTCCTGGCTTGCAAGCATCTCGACCATGGCCGATCGCAGATTGGCCCGGGCAAAAGGCGGTATGGCGCGGGCGAAGATCACGCCGAGGCCTTGCGGATCGACGCGCCAGCCCATGATGTCCAAGGTATCCGGCCATGTATGCTCAGCCATGCCTTCGACGTAAGCGAACCCGCCCTCGTCGCAGCGCAAGACGGCCGCTGCTGCGCCATCGCCAAACAGCGCCGTCGCCACAATGTCGGCCTTGGAAAGATCCTCAAGCCGAAAGGCCAGGGTGCAAAGCTCTACGATCACCAGCAGCACGACAGCCCCAGGCGTGGCTTTTGCCAGCCGGCTGGCCAGAGCCAAGCCGGTGGCTCCGCCGGCGCATCCCAAGCCAAATACAGGAACCCGCGCCGCGTCCGGTCGAAAACCGACACGCGCCATGGCTCGGGCTTCGAGGCTTGGCGTGGCGATGCCGGTCGAGGAGACGGTGACGATGATGTCGACATCGGGCCCCTTCAGTCCGGCTTGGTCGAGCGCGTCTTGGGCGGCGTCAACAAACAGATCGACGCCTCCGATAAGATAGGCTTCGGTCCGCTCCGGCCACGATCGCGGCTGCAAGTACCAGTCCATCGGCAGGATCGATTGGCGCGTCGCGATCCCTGCGGTGTCGAACACCTTGGCCATCCGGTCGAATTGCGGAAACTTGTCTTCGAAGAGCCTCCGGGCCACCTCGGCGACCTGGGCCTGCGGCATCTGATGGGGCGGAGAAGCTGTGGCGAGCGAGAGCAGGGCGACGGGGGCTGGCATGACGCGTCTCTCCGACCAGGTACTGGCGGAGGGCAAACGCCCTTTTGGTCAGTGGTCATTGGCGTAACCGGTCGATGTCGCCCAAGGTTCCACCTGAGCAGTTCTAACCCAGCGTAAGGAACGCCGGCGTCGCTACGGCATTTGCCAAACGGCACGTCGTGGCCCCACCTGGGGCCGGCCCGGCCACGGACGCGCGCCTTGCCCCACTCCGCCGACCACGACTCCGTCCCGGCCAAGATTTGGGCCGGATTCGCTATCATGTGCCTGGGCATGTTCATGGCGATCCTGGACATCCAGATTGTCGCCACCTCGATGCCGACTATCCAGCAGGCCCTAACTATCGCGCCCGATCAGATGAGCTGGATCCAGACTGCCTATCTGATCGCCGAGGTGATTGCCATTCCACTGACCGGGTTCTTGACACGCCTGTTGACCATGCGCTGGCTATTCGTCGTCGCCATAACAGTCTTCAGCCTGGCCTCCTTCGGTTGCGCCACGAGCAGCGGCTTCGCCTCCCTCGTCGCATGGCGAGTGCTGCAGGGCTTTTCGGGCGGCACGTTGATCCCGGCCGTCTTCTCGGCGGTATTCGTACTCTTTCCCGAGCGGCGCCAGGCCGTGGCCACAACAATCGCCGGCGTGTTGGCCGTCCTGGCCCCCACGGTTGGTCCGATCGTCGGCGGCTGGATCACCGACACCTACTCGTGGCGCTGGCTCTTTCTCGTCAACATCGGGCCCGGTTTGGCTTGCGCACTGATGGCCGCCTCCCTGCTACCGGCCGAACGCCCATCGCCCAGCGAGGCTCGCCGCCTGGACTTCTCGTCTCTCGTTTTGATGGCGGGGTCCCTGGCGATGTTGGTCCTGGCGCTTAAGGACGCGCCTCAGCGCGGCTGGACCTCGCCCCTCGTCATGGGACTGCTCGCGGGCAGCGTGGCGGCGGCAGGGTTGTTCGCGCGCCGGACTTTGAAGGCGCTTCATCCGATCGTAGAGCTGCGGACGTTCAGGGACCGCAACTTCGCGGTCGGCTGTCTATTAAGCTTTGTTCTTGGCATAGGGCTCTTTGGCTCTGTCTATCTGATGCCGGTGTTTCTCGCCTTTGTCCGCGGGTACGACGCGTTCGATATCGGCAAAATTATGCTAGTGACTGGCGTCGCTCAACTGATCACCGCGCCGATCGCCGTGGCGCTGGAACGGCGGGTCGACGCGCGGCTGCTGGCGGGCGCAGGGTTCCTTGTGTTCGCCATCGGTCTTGGCCTCAGCGCCTTCCAAACAGGCGAGACCGATTTTTCCCAGATGCTCTGGCCTCAGGTCGTGCGCGGCGTGGCGATCATGTTCTGCTTGCTGCCGCCTACCCGCTTGGCCTTGGGACATTTGGAAGCGGCCCGCGTGCCAGACGCAAGCGGCCTATTCAATCTGATGCGCAACCTCGGCGGCGCTATCGGCCTGGCTTTGATCGATACGGTGATTTACGGCCGCGCGCCCATCCTAGGACGAGCGATCGCCGCACGGCTAGAGGCCGGCGATGTCGAGACCGCCAAGGCTGTCGGGATACCGCTGGATCTGTTCCTGGCCCGCGGTCCAGGGCCAGCTGACGCAGATACCGTCGCGATCCTCGCACCAATGGTGCAGCATCTTGCACTTGTGCAGGCGATCAATGAGGCTTGGGGTATGATTGCCCTTCTGACACTGGCCGCCTTGCTTACCGTTCCGCTAGCGCGGCGCACTGGGGCCGAATAGTCCCACGCCGACGCCAATCGACAGATCTCATAGGCGCCAATGTACTAACCCGCTAGCGCGGGATGGGTGTTTGTTCGGCGAAGATGAGCGGCGGGGTTCTCCTGTTTGAAGAGGAGCGTGGGTCGGCCACGTCCTCCTCGAGACAGGAGACGAGTGATGCCCGAAGACGCGATCCACCCGCTGCGTCGCAGGATGGTCGAAGACATGACCATCCGCCCGAAGGCTCGCAACCCTCTGATCACAATCAGAAACATTATGAGTCAGACTCTTAGCCAAGCCGCCAAACTGTACGGACAACCGGCGCCACCTCAAAGGGCCAAGTCGAGAACCAGGTGCGGATCAGCCGTGAGCGGTTCTTCAAGCCGCGCCTGCGGTTCGCCACCCTGGAAGAGCTGAACGGCTGGCTTGAAGCCGAGTGCCGCCGCTGGGCACGCCTGCACCCCCACCCTGAGCAGCGCGAGATCACCTTGGCCCAGGCCCTGGAAGCCGAGCGGCCGGCGCTGCAGGCGATCATGGGGCCGTTCGACGGCTTCCACGAGGTCGAGCACGCGGTGACCGGAACCTGCCTGATCACCTTCGATCGCAACCGCTACTCGGTGATGGCCAAGGCCGCCAAGCGCACGGTGCAGGTGCGCGCCTATGCCGACAAGATCGTCGTACGCTGCGCCGGCGAAGTGGTCGCCGAGCATGCCCGGTCCTTCGGCCGGGGCCGGACGATCTATGATCCCTGGCACTACCTGCCGGTCCTGGCCCGCAAGCCGGGCGCTCTGCGCAACGGCGCGCCGTTCCAGGATTGGTCCCTGCCGCCGGCCCTGACGCGGCTCAGCAATAAGCTGGGACGTGGCGACGAAGCCGACCGCCGGTTCGTTCGCGTGCTGGCGGCGGTGCTGATCGATGGCCTGGATGAGGTCGACGACGCCGTCCGCGAGGCCCTGGACGCCGGCGCGGCCAGCGACGAGGTCATCCTCAACATCCTGGCCCGACGGCGCGAGCCACCCAGGCCCGAGGCGATCACCACCTCTCAGGCCCTGGCCTTGCGCCATCCGCCCATCGCCGACTGCGCCCGCTACGACCTGCTGCGAGGTCCCCGTGCAGCGGCATGAGATGATCGAAGCCTTCGCCCAATTGGGCCTGAAGGGCATGGCCGGGGCCTTCGACGAGACCGTCACCACGGGCCTTCAGCGCAACCGCACGGCCATGGAGATCTTGGCCGACCTGCTCAAGGCCGAGACCAACCATCGCCAGGCCGCCTCCATCCGCTATCGCCTGACCGCCGCCAAGCTGCCGGTGATGAAGGATCTGGCGGCGTTCAGCTTCGAGGGCTCGCCGATCAATGAGGGCCTGGTCCGTTCGCTATACGACGGCTCCTTCCTGGCCAACCATCGCAACATCGTCCTGGTCGGTGGCACCGGCACGGGCAAGACCCATCTGGCCATCGCCATCACCGCCAACGTCGTGCGGGCCGGCGCCCGTGGCCGCTACTTCAACACCGTCGATCTGGTGAACCGTCTCGAGGACGAAGCCCGGCGCGGCAAGGCCGGAGCCCTGGCGGCCCAGCTCTCGCGCCTGGACCTCGTGGTCCTCGACGAGCTGGGCTACCTGCCGTTCGCCCAGTCCGGCGGTCAGCGCCTGTTCCATCTGGTCAGCAAGCTCTACGAGCGCACCTCGGTGATCATCACCACCAACCTGACCTTCGGAGAATGGCCCACCGTCTTCGGCGACGCCAAGATGACCACGGCGCTGCTCGACCGTCTGACCCATCACTGCGACATCGTCGAGACCGGCAACGACAGCTGGCGGCTCAGGAACCGCGCCTGACAGGCACACTCCGCTTCATCCACAACTTGTTCAACCTCCCCCAGCCCCCCCTCCGGGCAGTTGATCGATCAGTGGCTCACTCCGCAGCGATGCTCTGCGCTGGCTGAGAGCTACGCGCATCGCCGCTCGGAAGCCGGATAGGGGGTCCCTGTTCGGCGCCTATAGGGGGTCCCGATTGGGTCCCGATTGGGCGCCGTTTGACAGTCGGGCTGGCTGTCCCCCAACCCCAGGCGCGAGCCAAGATCCACCACCGGGAGAATGACGCCCCGCAGGTTGACCATGCCGCGGACATAAGACGGAGCGTGGGGCAGGGGGGTGGCGGCGGCCCAGCCACGGATCTCGCGGACCGACATGATGTCGATGGCGAACTACTGTTCGCCGATCTGCACCATGATCAGCTCCGCGCCGACAGGCGGCAGCCTGGTCTGGGAGAGCGTCATCCTCAGAACTCCTCCCAGGAGCCTTGGCCCGAAGCCGCACCGCCCAGGCTGGCGGCGACCTTGCGCTGCATGGCTCGGGCCGGAGACGGCCTGGCTGCGGACCTGGCGGACGCCGCCTGCGGCGCGGTCCGACCGATGGCGCCGGAGGGCCCCGTCCGGAACCCGGCCATCAGTTGCGCGAGCTCTCCGGTCTCGGACTTCATCGAATGGGCGGCGGCGGTGGACTCTTCCACCATGGCGGCGTTCTGCTGGACCACCTGTTCCATCTGGTTGACCGCGGAGTTGACCTCCGCAAGCCCGGTGGCCTGTTCCTGGGCCGAGGCTGAGATCGCCGAGATCACCGTGTCGATCTCGGCCACCTTGGCGACGATGGACTGCAGGGCCTTGCCGGTCTCACCCACCAGGCTCACCCCCTGCCCCACCTGCAGGGACGAGGCCGAGATCAGGGTCTTGATCTCCTTGGCGGCCTCGGCCGAGCGCTGGGCCAGGGCCCGCACCTCGGAGGCCACCACGGCGAAGCCACGGCCGGCGTCGCCAGCCCGGGCGGCCTCGACGCCCGCGTTCAGAGCCAGGAGGTTGGTTTGGAAGGCGATCTCGTCGATGACCCCGATGATCTGGCTGATCTGGCGGGAAGAGTCCTCGATCTGGCCCATGGCCTCGATCGCCTGGCCCACCACCTCGCCGGAACGCTCCGCCGCGCTCTTGGCCTCGGCCACCGCCGTGCCGGCCTGGCGCGCGCCCTTGGCGGTCGTCTTCACCGTGGCGGTGATCTCGTCCAAGGCCGCGGCGGTCTGCTCCAGGCCCGCCGCCTGCTGCTCCGTCCGCCGCGACAGGTCGTCGGAGGCCTGCGCCATCTCGTCGGAACTGGAGCCGATGCTGGCCGTGGAGGCGGCCACCGTGGTGATGGTCTCCTCAAGCTGCGTGATGGCAGCGTTGAAGTCCTCGCGCAGCTTTCGGTATTCCTCTGGAAGGTCGTCGGGCATTCGATAGGTCAGGTCGCCGGCCGCCAGGGCCGCCATGCCCGCGCCCACGGAATGGACGACGGTGGCGCGTTCGCTCGCGAGCACCTCGGCCTCGGCTTTCTTGCGCGCCTCTTCAGCGGCTTCGAGATAGACTGAGATCGCATAGTCCATGTCGAGCAGGGTCGCCTTGGCCAGGGCGCCCAGTTCCGCCGACACCTTCTTGACCCCCGGCCCCTTCTTGGCCCCGAACCCGCCCTTGGGCCAGCGCGCCTCCAGCACGCCACCGATCAGCGCCTCCAGCAACAGGGCATAGCCGCCAATATACCAGCGCGGCTCCAGGCCGATCCGGGCATGGATTTCACCGACCTTGGTGACGGCGCGCACATAGTTCTGATCGAACTGACCGCTGGAGATCGATTCCCAATGGTTGAGCTGCCGGTCCTTGGCGCTGCTGACGTGGCTCTGGCTTGAGAAGAATTTCCGCGTCTCGGGATAGGCCTGAATCTGCGCGTAGAACCCATCAAGTGCCCCCGGCAAGTCCCGCATGATGACGGATTTTACATCACGGATGTTTTGCTGCGCGACGGCGTCGAGCTTCATGAAGCTCAAACGATCACTCAAAGAGTGTTCCTGGGTCATTTCGTATTCCTCAGTATTACTTTGAAACTTTGAAGTCGGAAGAAATTCCGACCAAAGAGACAATCGACTTGAGGAAGCCCAGGGGGTTCAGGCGCTCAATCGACCGATATGTCGGTTCAGTAGCCACAAGAATTGGTTAACGTGGCTTCGTCGCTGATAATCAAAATGGGTATTTGATGTTGAGTTAGCTGGTAATCGCGGCACTTTTCATGCGCGCAAGGCGCGACCACCAAGATTATTTCCCGGTTAGGGCGTAATTCCCGCCCCGTTTCCCCAGATTGCTGGAGGAATACAATATCCATTGGCATGAGGCGAATTGTCGCAAAGTCAATGCTTCGCGAAAATTAGTCCCACTAAATCATATTGATCGGTGCTGTCAGTCCAACGTCAACTCGTCTCCGGTCAGGCGCCATTTGCCCAACCCCGAGCTGGCCCTAGTGGATTGATTCCAACGTTTGTTGCCCACGGGCGGCGGCGGCGATGGTCTTGTTGGGGTTGGCGGTCCAGACGAAGGGCTTGGGTTGCTGATTGTGGTCGGAGACGAAGCGGTTGATGGCGGCCTGGAGGTCGACGACGCCCTTGAACACGCCGCGCTTGAGGCGGCGCTTGGCGGGGA
>NZ_JAFCSZ010000054.1:0-10930 GCF_049895765.1 Caulobacter sp. DWR1-3-2b1 | reverse complement strand
CGCCGCTTTCGCGGCCAAGGGTTTTGGTCTCATCTTCGTTCCTTCGTCACTACGATGAGACCAAAACCCTCCTCTAAACGGAACCCTCAATCTGTCTCAAAGGCGCTGACGGCGGACAGACGGCCGAGGAGGCCGAGGCGGTGCTGGCCCTGCCGGACCTGACCGACCCCATGGGCCTTCGCGACCGGGCGATGCTGGAGGTGCTGTACGCCACGGCGATCCGGCGGACGGAACTGACCCGGCTGATGCTGCACGACATCGACCACGGCCGCGCCTTGGTGGCCGTCCGCCAGGGCAAGGGTCGGAAAGATCGCATCGTGCCCCTGGGCGCCCGCGCCAGGGCCTGGGTGGAGGTCTATCTGGAGAAGGCCCGGCCGCACCTGGTGGTCGGGCGAGATCCCGACATCCTGTTCCTGACCGGCAGCGGCAAGGCCATCGCCCCCAAGAAACTCTCCGACAGGATCAGCGGCTATGTGGCCGGCGCGAACCTGGGCAAGGCCGGGTCGTGCCATCTGTTCCGCCACACGGCGGCGACCTTGATGCTGGAGGGCGGGGCCGACATCCGGTTCATCCAGGAGCTGCTGGGTCACGAGAGCCTGACCACGACCCAGATCTACACCCGCGTGGCGATCGGCAAGCTGTCCGACGTCCACGCCGCCACCCATCCGGCGGCCAGGCTCCAGACCGATCAGCTGGCCGGGATCAGAGCCGCTCTCGCCGGTGAGCCTGACAAGGCCTGACCCAGGACTCGCATCTTTGAATATCACACTAGGTATGATAGAAGCCTGCGACACACGGAACGCTCGGTGATGCGCCTCTACAAGAACGGCTGGTTCGAGAAGTATGCGCGCAAGGAGAAGATCAGCGACCAGGCCTTGCGCGACGCGGTCGGGCGGGCTCAGGCGGGGCTGATCGACGCCGATCTTGGCGGAGGCTTGATCAAGCAGCGGGTGGCCCGGGCCGGAGCCGGCAAGTCCGGCGGCTATCGGGTGATGGTCTTCTATCGCGTGGGGACGCGGGCGGTGTTTGTTTATGGGTTCGCCAAGAACGACCGGGCCAATCTGAGCCGGGACGAGGTGGCGGTGTTCCAGGCGGCGGCGAAGGTGGTTTTGGGACTATCGGAGGCGCAGATGGCGGCCGAGGTGGCGGCGGGACGTTGGACACAGGTGCAGGACGATGACCAAGACCTATAGGAGCCCGGCCCTGGCGGCGGTGCATGAGATGATGGAGGGGCTGCATCAGGCCGGGTCCATCGACAAGCAAACCTTGCGCTCGTTCGATCTGGCCTGTCTGACGCCGGCCACGCCGCTGGACCCCGAGGAGATCCGCGCCATCCGCGAGGCTGAGCATGTGTCCCAGGGGGTGTTCGCGCGCTATCTGAACGTCTCCACTAACCTGGTGTCGGAGTGGGAGCGCGGGCAGAAGCGGCCGGGCGGCCCGGCGCTTCGCCTGCTGACCATCGTGCGCAAGAACGGCCTGGCCGCCTTGGCATAACCAGGCCCATCTTCCTCTCAGCCAGCCTCTATGCACGCCCGCCAGGGCGTGGCTAAGCTCGTCTGGACGATCTTTGAAAACCGAATCCGCGCGCCCCCGTGCAGGGTCATCCGCGTCGCCAAAACCGCCTCAAGGGCCAAATCGGCGCTCCGGGTGAACCTCGCCCGTGTGAGCCGCCGCAAAGCCAGATGGCATAAGGGAAAATCACCCGTTGTACGGCGGGGCCGCGTCGGGGGGCTCTGTCTCTCCAAACCGACCCCATCGGATATGGCGATGGCCTCAACTGGTATGCTTACGTCGGCAACGATCCGCTCAATAAGGCCGATCCGACCGGGTTGGCGGGATGCGGAACCCAGAGTACCAGCGATCGTCAAGGGCTCTCAGGGAGCGAATGCAAGGCTTGGGAGGCCAAGCAGGAGCAAGGCAAGAAAGACGTCGCGGCCACAAAGGGCGCGCTCGCTGCCTACCGAGCCGATCCGGGCGGCGCGCAAGGCAAAACCTTTGCAGGCGCTATGACCAAGGCGTTTGGTGAGGGCGGATTGAGCGCGGGAAATCTCGCAAAACTAGATAAAGCGCTCGGCAAACTGGAAGGCTTTTACAACGACCCCGGAACGGCCCAGGGCGGCAAATACGACCTCTACAAGGCGGGCGACTGGAGCGGTGGCGGCACCATTCGAGGCGGGCAAGTGGCTTTCGGGACCGGCTATTTCGCGTCTACTGGGACGCATAGTCGAATGGCCACAATCCATGAGCCCATGCACTTACAAGGCTTCCAAATGGGTAGAGATATGCAAATGAAGTATCCTAATGGTTACTACTACGGCGTGTATGGCCCTGGCTCGGTCCAAACCTATGCTAGGTCAAACCCCGCAGGCGCCCAAAACAACATCGAAAGCTGGGCTTGTCTGATTGCGCGGGCCTGCAATTGATGTCTCGCCCAGTCCTGATCCTCGCTCTCCTAGCCCCCGCTTTCCTGGCCTCGTGCGCCCAAGCGCAAGCGCTCGACGAAGTGTCGATCCATCTGGACTCGGCTGAAGCCGTGAGCTGCGATAATATTTGCAAGGGCGTGACACTGGCTGTCACAGTGGAGAACAGATCCACACGTCCAGTGTGCTTTTCGATCCGCTATATCAACCGGATCGTTGGCGCTATTTTCATCGCTTCGCCGGGCTCGGAATCCGGGGACGGCTTTCTGGTCGATTCTGAGGCGCTTGACCCTGTGCCCAACACACCAGACCACGCTTCTGAATTTGCCTCGATGCTTAAATCCGAGCCTAATGTCTACGTCGCCCCTGGTGGGAAAATGACCTACTCCGCGAGCACGGGCGATCGCTTCGAGATTCCGAAGATGCCTCTGATTGTAAACCTCGGAATGTACATCTCCGACTGTGAGGGCGGCGAATTTAAGAGGTTGTCGTCCAGCCACGCCCTGACGTTTCCTAGTCGATAGTTGGACTGCCGCCGCTAAGCCGCTCGCTTGCTACGGCGCCTTGTGGGAGGCGCGCTGCGCGATCGGCTCCGCTAGCGCAGTGGCTTTGTCGATAATCTGTCGATGAAATGTAATTATCCGTACAGATGTTGTCGATAATCTGTAATTTTATGTAATTATCTGTAACGCCGATGGCTTTTCCGCTCGCGTACCGCGATCGGCTGGTTATGGACCCCCTTAAGAGGGTCTTTGGGCGGTCAAATCAGCACCAAAATCCCCTTAAAATGGCACTACACCATACGCACCTCTCGGTGCTCGTAACGCCTTGACTTATCTATACTAATCGGATCGCTGATTTTTAGGGGCACTACTCGGCATACTACCGAATCCCGAAAACCCCAATCTCATCAACGCCGAACTCACTACCGGGGGCACTACATCGGCGGCCTCGAACGCGGCGTGTCCGACAGGGCCGATTGCAGCCCGGAATCGGTGGCGCCAACATGGTCGCCGAGCAGGGCGCGGACGGAGGCCGAAACGGTGGGTCGCAAGCGGTGCACGAGCTTCCCGCGCGCGGCCGTGGAGGGGCATGTGAGGGCCAGGCACGGCCTTTGCCCGCCCGAGGTCCTGGCGCACCTGGTCGAGCTGCTGGCGGCCCGGGAATGGGGCGAGCCGGTGACGATCGGCCAGGCCTTCGGTCTGGTGGCCCAGGCCCACGTCCGCCACGCCTTCACCGACTACGACCGCCTGCTGCGGATCCCGGGCATGACGCGTGACGAGGCGCTGCTGATCGTCCGGCCCGAGGTGGCGGCGATCATCGCCGGCTGGGCGACGCCACGCGGCAGCCGGGGCGCGGTTGCCGATCCACCGTGCGAGGTGTCGGCTTAGCGAGCTGGCGAGGGCTTGGCGGGCGCTGGGGCGGCTTCTTGGGGGCTGAAGGGCATCGGTACGGTGGATCAGCAACCGAAACCGTCGCCTGGAACTGGCGACGTTGCTGGAAATGGTCTGAGAGATAGACAAACAGGGGCTCTAAGGAGCGGCTGAGAGCCGATCCTAGAGGCGGGCGCTGCGATGTAGCCGCCAGGCGCGGCGCGGGCGTCAGGACGCCTTGGACCAGATCTTGGCCTGGTGCTGGAGGATCAGCCCTTGGATGATCCGGGTGGCCATCGCCTTGTCCTCGGGATCGAAGGTGGCGACGGCCTCGAAGGCCAGCCTCAGCTCGTCGTCAGGCCCGCGCTCGCCCTCGTCGAACACCAGGGCGTCGATGGAGACGTGCAGGGCCACGGCGAGCTTGCGCAGGGCCTCCAGGGAGGGCTGAGTCAGCCCCGTCTCATAGCGCTTGATCTGCGACTGGTTGATAGCCGTCGCTCGCGAAAGCTGGGCTTGGCTCAGCTTGCGATCGTGCCGGGCTGCGGCCAGTCGTTGGGGGAAGCTCATGAGCAGAATCCGGCGCCAGTAGGGGTGCGCCGGATCATACGGGGGTGAAATCATCGTTCTTGACATCGGTGGCTGACTCGCATGAACAGTAGTGGCTGATTATGCAGTTGACAAGTTTTAGCGAGACCCCCGCCGATGGCCCGTATCCCCGACAGCGAGATCGAGCGGCTGAAGGTGGAATCAGACCTGGTCGGCATCGTCGCGGCCTCTGGGGTGAAGCTGGAAAAGCGCGGCGCCGACCATGTCGGCTGTTGCCCGTTCCACGACGACAAGACCCCGTCGCTGGTGATCAGCCCCGACAAGAACCTGTGGCGGTGCTTTGGGGCGTGCGACGTGGGCGGCGATCCGATCGCCTGGGTGATGCGGCGCGAGGCGGTCAGCTTCCGCCATGCCGTCGAGCTGCTGAAAGGCGACTACGCCCCAGATCCATCGGCCCCTGCCAAGACGCGCTCGACGGTCGCCAAGCTGGCGCCGTTGGCGACGCCCGCCGAGGACGCCGCGCTGCTGGGCGAGGTGGCGAGCTTCTACCATGCGGCCTTGAAGGCCACGCCGGAGGCCCTGGCCTATCTGGAGCGCCGGGGGCTGACCCATCCGGACGTGATCGACACGTTCGGCCTGGGCTACGCGGATCGGACCCTGGGCTATCGCTTGCCGCAGGCCAACAGGAAGGCCGGGGCGGAGGTCCGGGGGCGGTTGCAGGCGCTGGGCGTGCTGCGCGAGAGCGGCCACGAACACCTGCGCGGATCCTTGGTGATCCCGATCCCCGCCATGGATGGAGCTGTCGCCAACCTCTACGGCCGCAAGATCCGCGGCGACCTTCGGGCGGGCACGGCCGAGCATCTGTACCTGCCGGGGCCGCATCGCGGGGTGTTCAACCGCGCCGGCATCCAGGGCGCTGACGACGTGATTCTGACCGAGGCGCTGATCGACGCCCTGACCTTCTGGTGCGCGGGCCATCGCAACGTCACTTCGGCCTACGGGGCCGGCGGCTTCACCGACGAGATCCTGGCCGCCTTGGTCGAAGCCGGGGTCAAGCGGGTGCTGATCGCCTTCGACCGCGACGCGGCCGGCGACAAGGGCGCCGTCGCCGTGGCCGAGCGGCTGGCCGGCGTGGGGATCGGGGCCTATCGGGTCAACTTCCCGAAGGGCATGGACGCCAACGCCTACGCCCTGGCCGTGACCCCGGCCGGCGCCAGCCTGGGCGCCTTGCTGCGATCGGCCGAATGGATCGCGGGCGGGGCCGCCAAGCATGTGGTGATCGACGAGGACGGGGTGATCCTGGGCGAGCCGGTGGAGGCCGCGCCCGGTCCCGATCTTCTCTTAGCCGCTAAGATGGAAATGGCCGATGAGTCGAGCCACGAGTGGCCCAGCCACGCCGGGCCGATCCCGCCGGGACCGTCGCCGGCGATTGAGGCGCAGGTCGGCGAGCGCGACGTGACGATCGCCTTGGGCGACCGGACTTGGCGGGTGCGCGGCCTGGAGCGCAACGTCTCGCTGGAGGCGCTGAAGATCAACCTGCTGGTCAGGAGGGGCGAGGCCTTCCACGTCGATAGCCTGGATCTGCTGAGCGCCCGCAGCCGCACAGCCTTCGCGGCCGAGGCGGCGGCCGAGATCGACATGGCGCCCGAGGCGGTCAAACGGGATCTCGGCCAGATCCTGCTGAAGCTCGAGACGATGCAGGAGGAACGCGCCCTGGCGGCCAAGGTGGAGGCCAACGGTCCGGCCGCGCCGATCCTGACGCCCGAACGCGAGACCGCCGCCCTGGCCCTGCTGCGCTCGCCGAACCTGCTGGACCGGATCGCCGCCGACGTGGCGGCCAGCGGCGTGGTCGGCGAGGCCTGCAACGCCCTGGTGGCCTATCTGGCGGTGATCAGCCGCAAGCTGGAAAAGCCGTTGGCGGTGCTGATCCAGTCGACCAGCGCGGCGGGCAAGAGCGCCTTGATGGACGCGGTGCTGGCCCTGGCCCCGCCGGAGGAGACGGTGGCCTACTCGGCGATGACCGGTCAGAGCCTGTTCTACCTTGGCCAGGGGGATCTCAAGCACAAGGCCCTGGCCATCGCCGAGGAGGAAGGCGCGCGCCATGCCTCCTACGCCCTGAAGCTTCTGCAGAGCCAGGGGACGCTGACGATCGCCTCGACGGGCAAGGACCCGGCCAGCGGCAAGCTGGTGACCCAGACCTATACGGTGGAGGGGCCGGTGGCGCTGATGATGACCACCACGGCGATCGATCTGGACGAAGAGCTGAAGAACCGCTGCCTGGTCCTGACCATCGACGAAAGCCGCGAGCAGACGCGGGCCATCCAGGATCGCCAGCGGTTCGAGGAGACCCTTGAAGGGCTGGCGGCCGGCGAGGACCGCGCCGCGATCGTCGCCCTGCACCAGGACGCCCAGCGGCTCCTTCGGCCGCTGAAGGTGGTGAACCCCTACGCCGAGCAACTGACCTTCCTGGACGACAAGACCCGCACCCGGCGCGACCATCGCAAATATCTGGGGCTGATCCGGGCCATCGCCCTGCTGCACCAGCACCAACGACCGATCCGTCAGCTTGTCCGCCCGGGCCGCGAGGTGGTCGATTACGTCGAGGCGACGATCGACGACATCGCCGCCGCCAACCACCTGGCCCACACGGTGCTGGGGGTGACGCTGGACGAGCTGCCGCCTCAGACCCGCCGGTTGCTGACCCTGGTGCGTCAGATGGTCGAGGCGCGGGCCCAGGCGGCGGGGATCAAGGCCCAGGAGGTGCGGTTCACCCGGCGCGAGGTCCGCGAGGCGACCGGTTGGGGCGACACCCAGGCCAAGGTGCATCTAGGGCGCCTGGAGGAGCTGGAATATCTGCTGCTGCGCCGTGACGCCGGCCGGTTCGTCTACGAGCTGGCCTGGGCGCGCGAGGGCGAAGGCGGCGAGCCGTTCGTCATGGGCCTGATCGACGTCGAGGCCTTGAAGGCCCCGAGCCAGACCCGAAACCGCGAGTACGACGACAACCGGGCGGGGCTGGAGGGCCAGCGGGCGGCCCCCGGTCGGGGCGCGGTCGGGGTGGTGTCGGCCCCCGGTCGGCCCCCTGAAATCCCCGCCAAGCCCAGCGTGGTCAGGCTCGCCGTGCAGGACGACGCCGACGAGGCCGATCAGGCGCATCTGGGCGTGGCGAACGGCGCGGGGTCATACCCATACCCGCACGCCGTGGCCGGTCGGGCCTAGTGAGAGGCGTCAAATCCGCGCCGCTACCGGGCGAGAACGACCGCGACAGCTTGGCGGCCTTCCGTCGCCGCTATCTCGCCGACCTGGTAGTGCGCAACTATGCGGCCGAGACCATCACCCAGCGGGCGGCGGATCTGGCGACGTTCATCCTGTGGTGCCACGAGCGCGGCCTCGCCGAGCCGCGCGACGTGACCAAGCCGATCCTGGAGCGCTATCGCCGTCACCTCTATCAGCACAACCGCGCGGACGGCGCGCCGCTGACCTTCCGGGTGCAGGCGGGGCGGCTGTCGCGGATCAAGGGCTTCTTCGCCTGGCTGGCGGCGCAAAACCACATCGTCGCCGATCCGGCCGCAGCCCTGGAGCTGCCGAGGTCGGAGCGGCGCTTGCCGGCCACGACCTTGACGGCCGATGAGGTGGAGGTGGTGCTGGCCTTGCCGGACCTCTCCGACCCCGTGGGCCTGCGCGACCGGGCGATGCTGGAGGTGTTCTACGCCACGGCGATCCGCCGCACGGAGCTGACGAGGCTCGCCCTGCACGATGTCGATCGCGCCCGCCAAGTGCTGGCGGTGCGCCAGGGCAAGGGCAAGAAGGACCGCATCGTGCCCTTGGGCGCACGGGCCAAGGCCTGGGTGGAGGTCTATCTGGAGAAGGGCCGGCCGCACCTGGTGGTGGGGCGAGATCCCGACATCCTGTTCCTGACCAGCAGCGGCAAGGCCATCGCCCCCAAGAAGCTCTCCGACAAGATCAGCGGCTATGTGACGGCGGCCGATCTTGGCAAGACCGGGTCATGCCATCTGTTCCGCCACACGGCGGCGACCTTGATGCTGGAGGGCGGGGCCGACATCCGGTTCATCCAGGAGATGCTGGGTCACGAAAGCCTCGACACCACCCAGATCTACACCCGCGTGATGATCGGCAAGCTCTCCGAGGTCCACGCCGCCACCCACCCCGGCGCCCGCCTTCAGAGCGACCAGCTGGCCGCCCTCCGTGCGGCCGTGGATGCCGCCACGGCGCCCGACGACCAGGCGTAACCGCCCGGCTTCTTCCTCTCAGCCAGCCTCTATGCACGCCCGCCAGGGCGTGGCTAAGCTCGTCTGGACGATCTTTGAAAATCGAATCCGCGCGCCCCCGTGCAGGGTCATCCGCGTCGCCAAAACCGCCTCAAGGGCCAAATCGGCGCTCCGGGTGAACCTCGCCCGTGTGAGCCGCCGCAAAGCCAGATGGCATAAGGGAAAATCACCCGTTGTACGGCGGGGCCGCGTCGGGGGGCTCTGTCTCTCCAAACCGACCCCATCGGGTACGATGATGGGCTGAATATGTACGCCTATGTGGGCAATGACCCGCTGAACGCGACTGATCCGACCGGACGCGAGGCAAATGTCTGCGGCAACCAGGTCTGCATAACTCCCGAGGATCGGACGGTGCCTGCCGTCACTATTCCGAACAATGTCGGGGCTCGAGGTTTCACTCCTGGCACCTCAAACTTCCACGACTATGACGTTCGTCACAGAACAGGAATGGAAGGCTCTGCTGCAGCGGGTGCTATCGGTGACGCGATAGCTAACAATCCAACACCCGGTGATGATCAGCGCTCTAGCCCAAAAGGAACTCGAAATGATGTCGGGGCTCTGCCTACAACTGATGGCACAAACATCGTTAGATCGTTTTTGATACCTTCTCCCAATACGTCGAAGTTTACCGATATTACTGTCAACTATACCGTCGCGGGGGAACACGGAATGAACGAGGGGTTCGTGTATCAGTTCGGAGCGATCGGGGCGGATGGATCAATAACCATGAGGACTTATGGTGAAGGCCATGCTTGGCGCCAAGACCCACTGCTGGGCTTCATCTGGCGTCCCGCTGTCAGTGACGTCTGGCATACAAATCAGTCGCAAAACATAGTTGCGGCAAGAAGAGCGTTGGCGCGATAATGACGAATTTTTCAATCAAAACCGTTGGCGCGGTCGCACTTTCTATTTTCGCGCTGGCTGCGCTCATATTTGTATTTGAGTTTACGTACATATGGTATTTGAAGTCAGCGGACCTCCTAGTTTTTCGTGGAATTGAATCTTCCGCCGTAGCTTTGTTGGTGTTCGTGTGGATTTTTTACCCATCAAGATTATTAAGTATTATGATATCTGCGACCGGTCTCATTTTTCCGCAGGCTATCACCTCAATATCTAGGCCAATTTCTGTACCATACGTTTTGTTGGTCCTGTTTGTTTGCTTTGCATGCGCCGCCTCAGCGCACATCTGGCTTTCCATCAATCGGAGGATGAAGGGGCGGAGGGCTAGATAACAGGGCATGGTGTTGTCAGCTTAACCGGGCGACCCCGAGGCTCCAGGGCTGGACACGGTTCGTCTAGGAAGGCACCCATCCCGGCGCGCGCCTTCAGACCGACCAACTGGCCGCCGTCCGCGCGGCGCTGGCCGCAAGCTCCGCGTCCGACGACCGGGCCCAATCGCCCGTCCCATCACCCTCTCAGCCGGCCTTTTCCCGCGCCCGCCAGGGCGTGCGAAAGCTCCTTTGAAAATCGAATCCGCGTGCGCCCGTGCAGGGTCATCCGCGCCGCCAAAACCGCCTCAAGGGCCAAATCGGCGCTCCGGGCAAACCTCGCCCGTGTGAGCCGCCGCAAAGCCAGGTGGCGTAAGGGGAAAACGCCCGAGTTACGACAGGGCCGCGTCGGGGGGATCTGTCTCTCCAAACCGACCCCATCGGGTATGAGGACGACTTCAACCTCTACGCCTACGTTGGCAACGACCCGCTCAACAAGACCGATCCGACGGGGAACATCGCTCTTCCCTTGCCCTTGCTTGCTGCTTGCGCGGGGCCACAAGCCGTCGCTTGCGGTGTTGGACTTGGGGCTGCGCTCGTCGTGGGGGGCTCCATCGCCTGCGCCACTTCTGATCAATGCCGATCCGACGTCGCCAATATCGGTCGTGGAATTGGAGATGCGATCGGCGGACTCATCCATTCCAACGACTCAAATCCAGTCCCCGACGGAGTGAAGGACAATATTCCTTCAGGCTGGGGTGACGGAAAGCCGACGGACGATGGTGGATGGGAGTGGAAGGTGCCTGGGAAGGCGGGCAAAAATGGTGATGGCGTGCGCTGGTCGCCAGGTAATCCAAACTCCAAGGGGGAGAATGGACGAGGCCCTAACGTCAAAGTTACTTCTGGCGGAAGGCGGCTCGACGCTGATGGCAAGCCCGTCACTCCCAGTTATCCTGGCGAGAAAACTGGGCAGCGCGATGATACCCACATTCCTGAAGATCGGTTCAAGGACTGGAAGAAGTGGTAGATTTTAACGTGTCCAGCATTCGTGCCAATGCAGATCGTAGATTTGAAATAATTAGCTGTATGCAGGATTT
>NZ_JAFCSZ010000053.1:0-11191 GCF_049895765.1 Caulobacter sp. DWR1-3-2b1 | reverse complement strand
CCGTCTGAAGACCCTCAACGGCCTGACCCCATACGAATACATCTGCAAAATCTGGACAAAAGAGCCCGACAGATTCAACGTCGATCCAACCCATCAAAGTCCGGGACCAAACATCTAGTCGGCGCTCGCCTTTCCGTCGACCAGCGCAGTCACCGGAACAGGGCCTCGCCGCAACTCCCGCGACAACTGGTCGCGATCCAAAGCCCCATCCCAGCGGGCCACGACCAGCGTGGCGACGCCGTTGCCGACCAGATTGGTCAAGGCCCGGCACTCACTCATGAACCGGTCGACGCCCACCAGTACGGCGAGGGCGGCAAGGGGGATGTCGGGTACGACAGCCAGGGTGGCCGCCAGGGTGATGAACCCCGCCCCCGTGACGCCGCTGGCCCCCTTGGACGTCAGCATGGCCACGCCCAGCAGACTGAGAATCTGCCAGAGGTCCAGATGTGTATTGGTTGCCTGGGCCAGGAACAGGGTGGCCAGGGTCATGTAGATGTTTGTGCCGTCCAGATTGAAGCTGTAGCCCGTAGGGATCACCAGCCCGACGACCGACTTGCGGGCGCCCAGCCGCTCCAGTTTCTCCATCATCTGGGGCAGAACCGATTCCGAGGAACTGGTGCCCAGCACGATCAGCAGTTCCTCGCGGATATAGGCCAGGAACCTGAAGATCGAGAACCCCGCGGCCGCCGCGATTCCGCCCAGCACCACCAGCACGAAGATCAGCGCGGTCAGATAGAAGGTCGCCACCAGCGCGCCCAGCTGGACCAGGGCCTCGAGGCCATACTTGCCGATGGTGAAGCCCATGGCGCCGAACGCGCCCAGTGGCGCGAGCCGCACCACCACGTGGATGAGTCCGAAGAACAGCTTGGCCAGGTCTTCCAGACCATCGGCGACCTTGTCGCCGAACTCTCCAAGACGCGTACAGGCAAAGCCTGTCAGGATCGAGATCACCAGCACCTGCAGCAGGTTGCCATCGGCGAAGGCGCCGATGAAGGTATCGGGGATCAGGTGCAGCAGATAGGCGACCATGCCCTCGCCTTCGTGGGCCTTGGCCAAGTAACCGGCGGCGATCTTGGGATCCAGGGTGGCGGGATCGATATTGAAACCCGCGCCCGGTTTGACCAGCCAGCCGACGATCAGGCCGATCACCAGGGCCACGGTCGAAACCACCTCGAAATAGATCAGGGCCTTCACCCCGACCCGCCCGAAGGCCTTGATGTCGCCCATCCGTGCGATGCCGCCGGCCACGGTGCAGAAGATCACCGGCGCGATGACCAGCTTGATCAGCTTGATGAAGGCGTCGCCCAGCGGCTTGAGCGCCACTCCGACGGTCGGCCACAGCGCTCCGACCAGTACGCCCAGCGCGATGGCGATCAACACCTGCACGTACAACGACTTCAGACGACCCAGCAGCCCCATCCCATCCCCTTCTCGGACGGGGTTCGCAAGCCCGCCATCCTGCGCTATTGACCCTGCGCCCGCGCAGCGCGCGCGGCCCGGTAGCTCAGCAGGATAGAGCAGCGCTTTCCTAAAGCGAAGGTCAGGGGTTCGAGTCCCTTCCGGGCCGCCAACTAAACTATTGAATTATATAGATATTTTTTGCGGTTGCGGAATTTTCCGATTGGAACAAAACCGGAAATTCCGGGACTATTCCGTAAGTTTTCGGTCAAAAATCCCGGAATAGTCCCTAAGCGCGTTCGCCAATTGTTTCGCTTTCGATTCTCCGGATTGGCTCTTTTCTGCAGGGCTTGAGGATCTGCGCCGCGTGGCGAAGAAAAATTCGCGAAGTACGAAATTGACGGAGCGCATCGGCGATCCCTTCGAACACGATCTGACCGCACGGTTGAGTCACTGCATCCTCCAAGTATCAGCCTACAGCGTCCAACCGCTCGTCGTTCGGGGGGGCTCACTTTATGCGCTTTATCGCATAAATCTAAGTTGTGCGATAAAGCGCATATTTCCAGATTACGCCGAAACTCACGTAGTGAACCGTTGTGCGGAATCTGCGATCAAGCGTGCTTTGGAGCCGGCAAATGTCCCTGATCGCGAGTTCGCCTGACCAACTCGGCGCGCACATCAAGAACGTTCGCCAAGAGCGCGGCCTAAGCCAGTCGCAATTGGCGAATCTGGCCGGGACGCGCCAGGAGATGGTCTCGATCATCGAGCGCGGCCATAACGGCGCGAAGATCTCGACCCTGCTCGATCTCCTGCAAGCCCTCGATCTGAATCTGACCCTCGCGTCACGTCCCAAGCCGGCCGCCACCGAAGTCATGGATATTTCCTGATGAGGGGCCGCCGAGCGGGCGCACGCGCCGCTCTAGGTTGTTACCAATAGCCGCTTGGTTGGCACTTGAATAAGTGGCCGGCGGCGCCGCCGGGAAACTAGCCACATCGCGCCTCGTTCGACCTTTGACGAGGTGTTCATCGACCTGAGTGATGAAGACGAGGAGAATCCTGGTGGCTTGAGCGCCGCCAACTATATGAAGATCACAGCCGCCCCGCCCGCCACGGCGACACGCGACCTGGCCGCCCTGGTCGCCATGGGCGCGCTCACGCGCACCGGCAGCAACAAGGCGACGCGCCATCACCTCGGCACCGCAGTGGAGCCCGCAGCGTCGCTAGAAATCGCCGACATCCTGTAAAGTCGCGGGCAAGCTTATAGCTAGCCGACAGGATAGAGTCGGGGAAACCATCGCTCCACCAGGTCGATCGGGAAGCCCAGCCTCAGGCGCGAACGGTGAGGACATCTTCTGATGACGCACTCAGTGCAACAGTCCACACCCGCACCATCTACAAAAAAAATAGGCCACATTTGGCCAATTAATTGCAGATTTCCTTATAATCGCCCATATATGGCCAATGCTAAAAACTTACGCTGAACTTTTGCAGGAAATGGGGCAGCGCATCGGCGTCCGCCGAAAGGCTCTGGGCTGGACCCAGCAGGCAGCTGCCGAACGCTCCGGGGTCAATTACCGTACATGGCGACGACTAGAGGGCATGGGGCAAGCCTCCGTGGAAGATCTCGTGAAGGCGGCGGTCGCACTGCGATGCGAGGAAGGCCTAGAGGTTCTCTTCCCCGCTCCGGTCGCCTCGACCCTTGACGAGCTACTGCGCCAGCAGAAGGCGCAGGCCCGACGACCTGCTCCCCCTCGCGCATGAAGTTGGAACCGGGTGCGCCGCTCGCGATCAACCTCACCTTCGATGAAGACCAACCGCCTATGCCGGCAGCGCGCCTGGCGATGGCCCAGGGTCTGGCTCAGTTGGAATGGTCGCCCACAATCCTGACCAGCAAGCTGCCGATCTCGGGCCTGAACTATCCGCCGGAGCCTGGCCTTCACGGAGCCCGTCGTCGCGACCTCGAAGGCCTGCATGGCTTTATCGCTGACAGCCTGCCTGATGCCTGGGGAAGCCTTGTCGCCCGACGACGGCTTGCCAAGCTGGGCGTCCGTATCGACGACCTTAGTCCCCTCGACAGGCTGGCCTTGGTCGGACGGCACGGTCGTGGCGCCATGGCGTTTGTTCCCGAAACCGCGCCCGCAGCCGAAGTTGAGACCCTGGACCTAGACATCTTGGCCACCGAGGCGACAGCCATCCTGGCCGGTGATGAAAGTGAGCTGGCGGCCACCCTGGCCACGCTGGCCAACGGATCGGGTGGCGCGCGCCCGAAAATCCACGTGGGTTTCGATCCGAGCGGCGCGATCTCCGTAGCCGAGGGCGAGGGCGAGGGCGAGGGCGAGGCCGCGCCAGGCCACACCGCATGGATTGTCAAGTTCGCCGCACCCAACGATCAGCCGGACATCGGGCCGATCGAGGCGGCTTATGCCGCCATGGCCAAGGCGGCGGGCCTTGACGTATCCGAGCACCGACTGCTTCCGGCCAAGTCCGGCCCAGGCTACTTCGCCACGCGGCGGTTCGACCGGCCCGAGCCTGGACGCCGGCTCCACATGCTTTCTCTGGGGGGCGCGATCGAGTCCCCTTGGATGCAGCCCTCCTCCTACGACCTATTCCTGCGGGCGACCTTGACCATCACGCGGCATGCCGACGATCTGGCCGCAGCCTTCCGGCGCATGGTCTTCAATATCCTGGCCAGCAACCGCGATGATCATGTCCGCCAGCACAGCTACCTGATGGACCCGGCGGGGGTGTGGCGGCTCGCGCCGGCTTACGATTTGACCTATTCGACCGGTCCGGGCGGCGAACACTATCTCGACGTCGAGGGCGAGGGGCGGCGCCCGACACGGACCCACGTCAGAGCCCTGGGCAAGCGTCACGGCTACGATAAGGCGGCAGTCGATCAGGTCATTGACGAGGTGGCCGCCGCGCTGGCCGGCTGGCCCGGCTTCGCCGACGCAGCTGGCGTCACTGCGCTTTCCAAGGCCGACATCGCCGGGGGCCACGCCGACGTGGCGCGATCATTCTTCGCTATGTCTTGAGTGGAGTCACGACGGTGGATCACAGCTCTCCAATTTCATTTGGTCGGTAGAACAATTTCAAATGGTCGCGATTGCGATTTGCCGGCCCAAGATCCCGTTCTGCCGTCAAGATCAAGTTCCCCGAAAGACAACTGGAGCGTCGCGAGGCGGCTCGGCAATTGGAGGACTTCCTGGCTCGCTACGATCACGGCGACCTTCGTGACAGCCCGGAAGCTGTCTTTTTTATGAGCTGGGCGCGGGGTCGCCTCGCGAGGCTCGGCGACGACCTGATGCTCGAAGCGCTAGAGGAGCGCTACGCCAAGGTTGGCCTGATCAATGATGCAGACATACCGTCTTGGAAGACCATGGAATAGCGCAGGCTCGTGCCGTCAGCGTGGCAACGCCTCCGGGGTAATCCTTCGGGCGAGGTCGCGCTTGTGGCCTCTCGTCATCCTTTGACGGACGCGTCCAGCCGTTCTGCTTGGTCTAGCCGACAGGATAGAGCCGGGGAAACCATCGCTCCACCACGTCGATCGGTAAGCCCAGCCTCAGGCGCGAACGGTGTCCGTCTGATGTCAGGAGGCCCAATTCTAGCAATCGAGCAACGACCGTACGCGCCGCGCGCTCCTGGTAGCCAGTCAACTCCGGAGCCCGACCACGCTCCACTTCACCAGCGAGCACAACCTCTCGCAGGATCGGGAAGCTGCCTTTGGGGAGTCGCCCGGCCCGAGTCTCGTCCTCGACATAGAGCTCCATCCGCCGCAGGAGTTCCTTCGGTTCGAGGATCGAAGCCATGTAGGCGACCTGATCGACGCAAGTTCGCAGAAAGTAGTCGCTAAACTCGACTAGGCCAGCTTGGGTGAGGTTGCCGCGTCCGTCCCGTTCACCGCGCTTGAGTCCATCGGCGGCCATCAGCAGCGACTTGTAGTTCTGCACGCTGCGAGCCAATCCGCGCGAGGCCGACCACAAGCTCGTCCCTACCCCCAACCGCTTAAGCAGGGCGTGAGACATCAGGCGGGTGACCCTGCCATTTCCGTCCAGGAAGGGATGGATCCAAAGCAATCTATGGTGGGCGGCGGCGACAGCTTGGAGCTGGCGCATCTTCGACAGGCGCGCGGGATCATAGGCGCTGTCAAAGCGCGCCATGAAGAGGGGCAGGTCGCCGGGCTCTGGCGGCTCGTGTTTGCCAACCTGGACGTGGCGCGTGCGAAGTTCGCCCGGAACGATGGCGATGCGCTCTCCCGTGTCGGGGTTCTCGGCCCAAAGCAGTTCCTCGGGCAGGCGACTGCAAAATTCCCGATGCAGCCAGCAGGCGTATTCCGTCGTGGCCGGCCAGACTTGAGGATCCTCGCCCGCATCGATGAGAGCCTGCACCTCGATATGCGCCACGGCCTCGAGTTGAAGGACGCGTTGCCTTGGCTCGGTCGAATAGTCCTTGGCGAGCGCGCGGTCGATGTCGCGCGGATGGGTGTCATGCCCTTCGATCAGGTTCGAATAGTAGCAGTTCATCGAGCGCACGAGATCGCCCACCGCTTCGCGCACCTGCGGATGGACGCGGCCGGCCAGGGCGTTAGCTTGCGAGATCAGCTCGAAACTGACGTCTTCCAGCCCCCGCTCGCCCTCTGAAGGCAGCATGGGCTCCATAAAATCCACGTGCATTTAGTCCACCAGATTTGCCGGTTACAATGCCGGATATAACCCAAGAATTTTCATAACCTTAGGACCATATATAACCAATCGCCTTGCCGGTTGGAATGCCGGTTAAGACGCCGCTTAATACCTGACGGTGAGAACGGATTTTCGCTTCGAGCCCAGACTGAAATCGTTGGCGCCGTCCGAACCCGCACTCAGCCCGATAGGTGTCTTGCGTCTCCCGTCGCCCCCGGTAGCGCTGGACGTATTTCCAGCTCAGGAGCGGTCGCCGGCCAAGGCTGATGCGCGGCCAAACTTTCCTGTTGAGTGGGTTTTGTCTCGAAATCCCACCGGATCCGCAACTCAACCGTTGATCGCAGACTCGCGCCACCCGGCGCCGTGGACGCTGATTTGGACTTGGCGCGGAAAGGTGCCGTCTTGGATCTTCCGGTAGAGGGTTGAACGGCTCAGGCCCGTGCGTTGCAGCACGGTTCCGATACGCAGGATACGGTCAGGTTCGGCAATCGCGACAAGCCACTTAACCTATTGAAATAGATTATGATTTAATACAGCTGAGAAATATTACAATTGGAACAAAACCGGAAATTGCGGGATTATTTCGTAAGTTTTCGGACAAAAACCCCGGAATAGTCGCAGAATTCTTCTCTAATTGTGTCGCTTCGATTCTGGGACGGTGAAGGCGTTCTGTTCATGGCCTAGTCGGCGAAATGGTTAGCCGGCGAAAAATCCTCGTTAGGTGTGGAGGGACAGACGATAACGCGCTACCCCACTGGCGCCCGATGAGCGCGCAGGCACTGAACCGTCTAAGCCGGTCATGGGTAAAGAGCCAGACCTAAGGGGCGGCCCGATGACCGCCCCTCAATCTCAAAGGCGTCAATCAGCCTTGGGAACGGACCGGCCGATCTGACTGGCCAGAAACTCGGTAAACGGCACGATGTTCTGGTCGACACTGGCGGCCTCCAGAGCGGCCATGTACTCGGTCCGCGACTGGACCGGGATCACGGTCCAGGGGTAGCCCGCCGCCGCCATCATGACGTTCATCAAGAAGCGGCCGGTGCGGCCATTCCCGTCCATGTAGGGGTGAATGTAGACATAGATGAAATGACCCAGCACGATGCGGACCGCTGGATCCGCCTCCTCGGCGAGGAGGTCGAAGAAGGCGGGCATGGCGTCCCGCACCGCGTCGGCATTGGGCGGCACATGGCGGGAGCCCCGCAGATAGACTGCGGCATTTCGGTATCCGGCGAGGTTTTCAGGTTTGAGGATGCCTGCGGTCACCTTCGGTGCGAACAGCTCTCGATACCAAGCGCTATGGTCACGATCGGCGACCTCTCCCGGATTCTCGCCGTCCAGAACCCGACGCACGCTGGCCCGCACGGCTTGGAAAGCCAGCCAATAGCCCCGGGCGGCCAGGCCGTTCTCAAGGTCGCGGTCTGCCCTGTCCTGCTCGGGATCCCAGTTTCCGCTGCGCACCCGCTCGATCGAGCCGGTGCTGACCTGATAGCCCTCGATCGACAGGGAGTGGTACGCGTCGGTCACGTAGATGTCGTCGACTTGACGCAGATAGGCGTCGATGTCGGTGATCTTCGCGGGCGGCGCGGGAAAGCGCCCAGGGATGTCCGCACGCATTTTCTGCCACAGCAGCCGGATGCGCTGGATGTAGGGCGAGGCGTCACGACGGTAAGGCACACGCGCAACCTGATCCTTGAAGGGATCCGTCTCGCGCGCATTGTAGTCGGCCGCGCGCATGCCAGACAGTATGTCGTCGGCTTCGCGGTCGCGACCAATGTTCCGGAACGCTCCTGCTAGGCGACCGGCGATAGCTGTGTGGCCGCCGCTCAGCAGGCGGGCCAACAAGGCCGAGGCATCTCGCTGAGTCGAGAGAATGGTGCGCGCTTCGGTGGGGTAGTGCTCGAAAAACGATGGCTGCGCGGCGATCAGCGCCGCCTCGGGCTTAAACAGCCTGAGGCCGGTCAGTTGCACGACGTCATCAGGTTCTGGAAGCGTGTGGGCGCCCTCGAAAAGAGAGGTGCCGTGGATGAAATTGGTGACCTGGTTATGCGCCCCGCGCGCCCTGACAAGCAGTTGTCGGGGGACGCTGGTGTTCCCCGCCTGCAGGACGAGGGACTGCTCCGGCGTGAGCGACCACTCCGTTCCGAATCTCTCGGTGAGATAGTCGCGACAGAAATCCCAGAACGAAGTGTACCAGGCGGTGCTCTCATCTGGTCCAGCGCCGGGACACGCCGGGATGTACCAGCCCTTGATCACCTCCTGCAGAAAGCCGTGCTTGAGCAGCCGCTCGCGAACCGTGCGCGTCAGATCCTTCGAGCGGATCGCCATGCGCCCCGTGGCTTGAACTGTCTTCAAGGCCTCCAGCGCGTTGGCGAGTTTTTCGTTCGGCGTGGGCATGTAGCTGGTCTCCGCTCTTGAGTCCGAGATTCAGCCGTAGCATTGATCGTGTTTGATGTTGCGCGGATAATAGTTTTTTATGCTGTAAACATAATGGTTTTTTATGTTGCGTGCGGAATAGTTTTTTGTGCGGCAGAGGCGGTATGCAGGCCTGAAAAGTTTCGAGAAAAGTTACCTTCTTGGAAACGATGTGAAACCAGACGCGATGGCTTCGCGTCTTCAGTTTGTTTCCTTGACGAAGGGCGAAATGGAATGAGAAATCCATTATCCGTAATTCCGGATAATGGAGGATACTATCCGACATATCGGATTTATATGGACTTCAGTCTAGATGTTAGGTATCCGATATTCTGGATTCTTGCGTCCACATATCCGGAATATCGGATGAGAAATGACATCTTTCAGCAATTGGGCGGGGCTCTAAAAGCGGCTCGCCGCTCCAGAGGCCTAACCCAGGATCAACTGGCCAAGCGGCTGGGGCGCGAACAGGGCCGAGTCTCAGAGCTCGAAACCGATCTTTTACGCGGGCGCCTGGGTAAAGACCGCCTGACCTTACTGGCTGAAATCTGCGACGCCCTCGATCTGGTTCCTGTCCTGGTCCCGCGAAGCCAGGTGGGCGCGCGGGCGGGCAAGCCCCCCCCTGTTCAAGGTTCCTGGGCGCACCATACCCGTAGCGCGCCTCGTTCGACCTTTGACGAGTTGTTCATCGACCTGGGTGATGAGGACGAGGAGAGCCCGGGTGGCTAAGCAGGCCGCGATCCTGGGTGTCTATCTGCTCAATCAGCATGGCGCCCCGTTGCGCGTCGGGGCGCTGACCCGCGATGCGATCGGCGCAACGGCTTTTTTGCCCGAGGAGGCCTGGCTGCGAGACGAGGCGCGGCCGATCCTCAGCCTGACCTGGCTCACGCCCAACGACCCTGGCGAGACACGCCAGCGACTGGATTATCGTGGCGACAAGATCGGCCTCTATGGCGGCCTGCCACCGTGGTTCACCGGCCTGTTGCCAGAGGGCGCGCTGCGCGGCCTAGTGATCAACGAAATGGGACCGGGTGATCACGACCCCTTCGACCTGATCACGCGACTGGGCGCCGATTTGCCGGGCGCGGTCTTTGTGACGCCCGACAATGCGGAGGCGCCCGCCTCTGCTGGCCCGCTGCGCTGGGATCAGGTTGCAGGCTTTCGCACGCCCGTGCCCGACGGCCAGGTGAAGTTCTCCCTGGCCGGCGTGCAATTGAAGTTCATCGCCGCCGAGGATGGGCAACGCTTCACCGCCCCAGCCCGCTCTGGCGAAGGCCGCTACATCCTCAAGCTGGCCTCCGCCGCTCATCCCGGCCTGCCTGAGGCCGAATTCACAGCGATGAGCCTGGCCAGAAGCCTGGGCGTGCGCACCGCCAACTGTCGCCTCGTCTCGAATGAGGCCATTGCCGCCGTCCCGCCTGAGATGCTGGTGGGCGAGCAAGCCCTGGCCGTCGAGCGCTTTGACCGGATCAACGAGGGTGGCCGCATCCACATCGAGGACGCGGGCCAGATCCTCGGCGCCGTGGGCGAGCGCAAATACACGGCCAACACCGAAACGGTCCTGAACATGATCGCCCGCTTCAGCACCGACTGGCGCGACGACGTGATCGAGGGCTTCCGGCGACTGGTGGCCGACATTCTGCTGGGTAACGGCGACAACCACCTGAAGAACTGGTCGTTCATCTTTCCCGCGCCCGGAGAGGTTCGGCTCTCGCCAGCCTACGACATTGTCCCCACCGTCTTGTTCACACCGCTAGACGACACGTTGGGCCTGCCGTTCGCCAAGATCCGCCGGTTTGGTTCGGTGCGTCTGCATCACTTCCGCCGCGTGGCGGAACATCTGGGCCTCGATCCAGACTGGATCGCCCGCGAGGTGCGCGACCACGTCGTCCAAGCCCTCGATACTTGGCCCCAGGCGATGGCCGACCTGCCCATCTCCCGCGAACAGGCTCAATTTCTGCAAGCCCGTTGGCCTGAACTGGCGCTCGTAAAAGAAAGCCGTCCCAGGATGACCTGAGGTTCACCCCTCACAGAATGGCGCGCGCATCCGGGATCTTTGCGCTCAAGCCACCGCCGCCCGGTGGCCCGCATACCCCGTGCAATTGCTCCATAACACTTCCGTTGTTATCGAGCACCGCAGCCCCACGGAAATGGGAAGCGCCAGATCGAGTCTTTGTTCTCGCTTGGGGTGCTGCGCGACCGTGGCAAGGCCAGAGTCTGGGGTGTCAAACGGCGTTCAAAACTGACCCCCGATCAGCGTCCAATATTTGGACGCCGATATCCCCGAGAAAGGGATCACTTTTGCAAGCCGAAACACACATAAATCTCGTTTATGCGTAAAAGCGCACACTTTGGGTGTGCCGAAACTGCAAATTTCAGCTTTATGTGACTTCTGCGGGAAGATCTCCTCAGAGGGGCGAGTGTCCCTGATCGCACCTTCGCCCGCCCCCGACCGCGTGCTCTTGGGGGCGATAGCCCGCACGCTCGCCGATAGCTCGGCGTCAGGGACCGTAGTAAGGCTGAATGTGCAGCGCTGCGAGTGAGAGAAGCCTCATCCGCTGGACGAGGTCCGGCCCTTACAATGCGCATTCCACGGCATCGTGGGCGCGTATTCCACGGCATCATGGGCACGATTTCCACGCGATGGTGGGCACGGATTCCACGGCATCGTGGGCGCCCCTGCTGAGGGGATGATGGAG
>NZ_JAFCSZ010000052.1:0-11845 GCF_049895765.1 Caulobacter sp. DWR1-3-2b1 | reverse complement strand
CGTCTGAAGACCCTCAACGGCCTGACCCCATACGAATACATCTGCAAAATCTGGACAAAAGAGCCCGACAGATTCAACGTCGATCCAACCCATCAAAGTCCGGGACCAAACATCTAGGCTCCGCGCTGTCGTTTTTTTCGAGCGCGAATGGACCCGGATTGAAGCTGAACGGTTGTGATTTGGCTTGCCGCCTGTCTGGCGACCGCTACGAAAGATCGCTCCGTTGACACTACCGACCCATCCGCAGAAGTTCCGTTCTCACAGCCACATCGGAGCCCGCCCTTGACCACCATCCTGCACGCCATGCTGGGCAAGGGGCTGGGCGGTCTGGAGCGCGTGTTCCTCGACTACCAGCCGATCCTCGAGTCCTATGCCGCCAAGCACGGCGGAACCTGCACGGGCGTGGTGCGCCGGGGAGGATCTGTCAGTGGGGCCGAGGCCATGCGCTCGCCGCCGCTGGAGGTTATGCCCGCCTTTACCGACTGGGACCCGTGGACGGCGAGCGCCGCCCGGCGGCTGGTCGAGACGGTGCGCCCGGACCTGATCCTCAGCCACGGGCAGCGGCCAGCGCGCCTCTTCGCGCGACTGGCGCCCACGGGCGTGGTGCGGGCGGTCTGCGTGCACAAACCGGCTTTCGACGTGGTCCAGGACACCCACTATATCTGCGTCGGACGCCATCTGGCCGAACTGGCCGTAGCGCGAGGCGTGCCGTCGGCGCTGGCCCATTTCGTGCCCAATGCGGTGGCCGAACCGACTGCCCAAGCCGATCCGTTCGCCGCGCCGGGCACCGCGATCCGGGTGGTCGCCGCCGGGCGTCTGCATCCCAAGAAGGGCTTCGACATCCTGATCCGCGCCATCGGTCTGCTGCGCGCGCGCGGCCTGGACGTGGTTTGCGACATCGCCGGCGAGGGCGAGGAACGGGCGCATCTGGAGCACCTGATCGCCGAACTGGACCTGGGCGCCGCCGTCAGCCTGATTGGCTGGACAGCTGATGTCTCGACCTTCCTGGCTATGGGCGATCTCTTCGCCTTCCCCTCGCATCAGGAAGGTTTTCCCCTGGCTCTGCTGGAGGCCATGGCCGTAGCCCTGCCGGTGGTGTCCTCGGCCATCGACGGTCCTGTCGAGATGGTGGCGGACGGCGAAACCGGCCGCCTTGTGGCGCCGGATGACCCTGAGGCCTTCGCCGACGCCTTGGCTGCGCTGATCGCCACGCCCGAGCTTGCCCGCACCATGGGCGAGCGCGCCCGCGAAACCGTGCTGCGTGACTATGGGTCGGCCCGGCTGGCGCGGCGTCTTGAAGCGGTGGTTGATCGGATGCTTGAGCCTCCCCGGGAGGGGGCTTCTCGTCCCGGATAGGAAGGCTCATTTCCATGGGAAGCGCGATCTGGCGCCGAACCGGCGGCCACTGCGGCGGATCGCTTGCGGGGTTGATGCTCCGGCGTCTTGGGCGTATGACGCCGCTCCGTCCTGGGACGGTTGGGTAGCTCAGATGGTTAGAGCGGTGGATTCATAACCCACAGGTCGGCGGTTCGATCCCGCCTCCAACCACCAGGACGGTCTTCCTCTTACAGCTCTGACTATCCCTGGAACAGGCGCCCGTCGCGGCCGTTGCCCCGCCATGGCGCGCGCTCTGAAAGTCTTTACCTGGTCTGACGGCTTCCACCGCTACACCGTGGCGGCGACGTCGCGCGTCAAGGCGATGGCGGCCTGGGAGACCGACCGCGATCTTTTTAAGGAAGGCGTGGCCCAGGAGGTCACCGAGGGGCCTGAGGCCGTCGCGGCCCTGGCAGCGCCGGGCGCGGTGATCCGGCGAGCCGAGGCCGGGCTGAAGGCCGCCGTCGCCAAGCTGCCCCAGGCGCGCAAGGCCAGGCCCGCTCCCAAGGCGGCGTTGAAGCGCGAGCTTGAGGCGGCGCGCAAGGCGCTCGGCGAAGCGGATATGGAGCACGAGCAGGCCAAACAGGGCCTCCAAGAACGTCGTGCGGCGCTGAACGATGAGACGGCGCGGCTGAAGGCCGATCACGCCCGACGGCGAGCGCCTCTGGCCCGAGATGTCGAGCGCCTCGAAGCCAAGCTTGACGACACCTAGCCTGCCACCGGGAACACCTGTGCCTGCTTCGCCGGTGGTCGCCTGACAGCTCCAAAAGGTTAACGGAGCGGCGCCATGATCCGGAACGGCCCGATAGAGTCGACTATCGGACAAAAGGTTCTGGTTTCAGAGACTTGTGCGAGGCGTATGGTCGCGGGAGCAACAAAAGTACAGCGCCTGCACGGCCGATTAACCGCGCCATGCGTTTATACTGTCATGTCGAAGTACGCGTCAGGCGGAGAAGCTGATCGACGGGGCGCGCCCCGTGTCTCGACCCAGCGGGCGGGCAAGCTGCTGTGCGGCGCTTTCGCCTGGGATTGCATAATCCGCGACGTGTCCGATGCCGGCGTGCGGGTGCAGATGCTGGCTGGCGTGGCCCCGCCCGCCAAGGTTCAGCTTGTCGATCTGGCCGCGGGTCTGGCCCATGACGTCCAGCTGGCCTGGCAAAAGGAGCGCGAGGTCGGATTCAGGGTCCTGAAGACCCACGACCTGCGCGGCCTGACCCACGCCTCGGCGCGCACGGCCAAGAACATCTGGACCGCGTCCCAGGCACGGGCCTCGGCAAGCTAGACTTCAGATACGCAAAGGCCCCGACAGTCGCCCGTCGGGGCCTTGGATCACGCCTGAAACAGGGCGCTCAGGCGGCGTTTTCGCCGCGACCGGCTTCGTCGGCCATGGCCCGGACCAAGTCGAGAACCTGACGGCGAACCCGGCCGCGTGCGATGCGGGGGAAGACCTCGGCCAGTTCCAGGCCTTCCGGCGTGGTCAGGAACTGCTGAACGACCCGTTCGGCGTGCAGGCCAGCGTCATCGACCTCCGAGCCGCCCATGGGGTCGGCCAGGCCGTCGAAGAAGAACGACACCGGCACCTGCAGGGTCTTGGCGATCTCGTACAGTTTCGAGGCACTGACGCGGTTGGCGCCTCGCTCGTATTTCTGAACCTGCTGGAAGGTCAGGCCCAAGGAATCGGCAAGCTGCTCCTGGCTTACGCCGAGCAGCTTGCGGCGCATCCGAACGCGCCCGCCGACGTGCAGATCGACCGGGTTGGGTCGCCGGCTTTCGGTTTCTTCGCTCATATTTTCGCCTCCAACGGTTGTTTGTCCAACATGACACGACCGTGACGGCCGCGAAAGGATGGCGCGGCGTTACGTCGCGGAGGTTGGGATTTCATCCCCGATCTGGGTTCTGGATCGCTTTCTGGACGAGTCCTGGACGTGTTCTATGCGTGGAAGGCGAGAGGTAGCGCTCCCTCTCGCTCGGCCCAGATTCGCCGCGCCCGCTCCGAGGTGTCGTGCAGGCGAAAGAGAGTCTCGGCGGCCAGGGTCTCGTCGCGCTCGATACCTGCCGAAAGCTGGGGCGTCATTGCCCGCTTCACCTGCCGCTGCACGGCGCCCAGATCGCCGAACGCGATCATGTCCAAGACGTCTAAGCTGCGGGCCGTAGAGATGGCGATTGTCGGATGTAACGATGTGGATCATGGCCGTTCCCCCTGAAATGGACGGCCGCGATTAAGTGTCAGGTCCCTGATCGATAACGATAGGCCAAACGGCCTATGCCGATGCTGGCGCCGCTCCATAGCTGTCTGTCATTGGGGTCGTGATGTCGGGTTTAGATGGTCTTCGTCAGGGCGTGGCAGTGGCTTGGCCCACCGATTTTACCGAGGCGAGGGCGCGACGCGCGCCGAGATCGTCAAAGCGGCGTCGCGCGTCTGCCTGGAAGAGGTCCGGGGCACCGGGACGGCCAATCACGTCTATGCGTCGTGCATTCGTGACGCGGTGAGCAAGGCCGCCGCACAAATCCGCGGCTCATAAGAGTCGCCACAGTTTGGCGGAACGGGTTCGGCCTGTTCGCGAGGGCTAGAGCATTTTCCGATAAGTGTGAAACGGTTATCGGATCGAAAAATGCTCTAAACTTCTGATTTAGAGCCCTTTCCGACCCTGATGAAGCCATCAGGTCGGAAAGGGCTCTAGAGGCACAAGGGAGCCGGAGCAGGCGTCAGTTCTACCCCTTACCCAGCAACCCCAACTCGCCGGCCTTCATCACGGCTTCCTGGCGTTTGGCCACGCCCAGGCGCTTCTTGGCGTTTTCGATGTGGTGGTGGACCGTGCGGGCGAGAGTTCCAGGGCCGCGCCGATCTCCCAGTCGGTCTTGCCCCGGCTCGCCCAGTGCAGGCATTGGGCCTGGCGTTCGGAGATCACGCTATAGTCGGGATTGTCGTCCTGCAGTTCCCAGTGCTTGAGCATGATGGTGCCAAACACGGTGGCCGGGCTGTCGATGACGGCGCGGGCGGTGGGGTCCGTATCGCGGGCCTCGGTGGCCATGCGGATCAGCACCAGGTGGCCAGCGGGGCCGAACACCCGGACCACGAAGCCGTCATTCATGCCGATGTCCGCGGCCTCGGACCACATGATGTCGGCGCGCCTGTTGTCGCCGAACGGTTTGGCGTCCGACCAGGCGAACGACCGGGTGGACTTCATCAGGAGCTTCACGCACGGATCGTGGACGACGTAGCGCTCGCTCCAGTACCGGGCGTCCCAGGCGTCGAAGTCTTCCCGGCTCAGCGTCGGGGGCTCCTTGCCGTAGTGGTCGGCGTTGATCAGCGTGGCGCAGAACCGGTCGTAGCCAAAGGCGGCGATGGCGCGCGCGAAATGGGTCTCGACCTCGTTGGGCGTGGCGTAATGCTGCGCCTTGCTGAGGAAATCCCAGGCCATCTGCTCGGCGGTGGTCAGCACGCGACTAGAGCTCCAGCGTTAAACGCCAGGTTAGAACGCGAGGATCGACTTGCCCAGCCACAAGCAATCCATCATGCCGCGACCTCTTCATCGGCGTCGCCGCTCAGCAGGGCGCTAAGGACGATGGCAAGGCGCTCGGGCTTGATCGGCTTTTCGACGACGTCCTGCATGCCGGCCGCCAGATAGGTCTGGACGTCCGACGGGTCGGCGTTGGCGGTCAGGGCGACGATCGGCGTGACGGCCGGACGGCCGCCCATCTCGCGGATGGCGCGGGTGGCGGTGATGCCGTCCATGCGCGGCATCTTGATGTCCATCAGGATCAGGTCGAAGCGGCCGCTCCTGGCCATGTCGACCGCTTCCAGGCCGTCGAGCGCCTGTTCGGAAGTGCATTCGAACATGTCGCACAGGGCCTCGGCGACCATGCGGTTGGTGGCGTTGTCGTCGACGATCAGGATGTGGGCCGCACGGGCGTCGATGGTCGGTTCCGCCGCCGGGGCCGCGCCGGTCTCGGCCGACGGGGCGACAAAGGCGAAGCGCACGGTCAGGCCGGCGCCGCGATTGACCTCGGCCCTGACTTCGCCGCCCAGGCTGCGCACGATCCGGTGAGCCAGAGCCATGCCCACACCCAGAGCCATCTCCGTGCGATCTTCGATGCGTGACGCGCCCAATGGCTCGAAGACCCTAGCCAGGCGATCTTCGGCCAAGCCCGTGGCGTTGTCGCGGACGCTGCCGCCCAGACTCACGCCATCGACGCCGATGCGGGCCTGCAGGCAAGCCTCGATGACTCCGCGACCGCTGGCCAGGGCGCTCTCGATCAGGGCGTCGAAGACCTGAAGCAGGCGCTCGCCGTCGACCTCGACGCCGCATTCAGGATCGCCGTCATACGAGAAGAGCAGGGTGGATCCGCCCTCGGCGGCGCGCGCCGACCAGCGAGCCTCTACGGCGTCGGCCAGATCGCGCAGGCGCACCGGCGTTGGAGCCATCGGCAGTTGGCCCAGGGCCGAGCGGTGCAGTTCGATGGCGCGGCCGAGCATGGAGCCCATGTCGCGGCTGGTGTCGCCGATGGCGCGGACGAAGGCGCTGGCGTCGGGCGTCAGGCGCTGCTGCTCCAGACGCTCGGTAATGGCCAGGACGCCATCGAGGTGGTGATTGATGTCGGTGGCCATGCGCTCGACCAGCGCCATGGCGTCCTTGGCCTCGCGTTGGCGGCGCCGGTAGGAAGCCAGCAGCGAGCCCAACCCGCCGACGCCCGCATAGTCGCCCGCCTCATCAATGGCCACGAACGAGGTGCGGAAGACCGGAGATGGGTGGTCGGCCAGGCTGTCGACGAAGGCGCCGAGCTCGGTGTCGAGTGTCACCAGACGCGGATCGGCGTCCATGATCTCGGTGATCGGGTGGTCGTGCAGCGTGTCGCGGGCGACAGCCATGATGCCCATGAACACGTCGCGATAGACGACGCCCACAGGCCTGCAGTCCTCGGCGACGGCGACTGAAAAGGCCTGGGGATCGGCGTCGAATATCGCCCAGACGTCCCGGCAGGACGTGGTCGAGGCAACCGGCGGACGGCGATCAATAAGACGAGATAGCGTTTCCATGCGGCCGCTTCGCTGGCGTCTGTGAAGGATCACCATGCCCGCCCCGCCCTTGCGGAGTCGTTAAGTCGAGAAGAATTCTCGCAAAGGTAGTCTTGTGGCGCGTGATCTCAACGTGCGTGCAGGCAAGAAAAAGGGCGGCGGATTGATCCGCCGCCCCTGTAGAAGACATCCCGTCAGGGACGGCTGACTACCACTTCTTGGTGATGCTCACGCCGTAGAGACGCGGCTCCTGCGTGATGATGTTGGTGAACAGACCCGAAGAGTCGTCGCTGGTATAGGCGTCGATGATCGGAACGTCGTTCATCAGGTTCTTCACATAGGCGTCGATTTCCAGACCCCATTCCGACTTCTCGATCTTGAGGGTCAGGTTGGCGTTGTCCCAAGCTTTGATGCGGTCGTAGTCGGTGTTGTAGACCCGGGCATATTGGCTCGTCTGGCGGTAGTAGTCGCCGCGCAGGGTGCCCGACCAGCCGCCGGCCATGTCCCAGCGGTACTGGGCGCCGATCGAAGCCGTCAGCTCAGGCGAGCTGGGCAGCTCGTTTCCGGACAGGTCCGCCGTCGTGCCTTCGATGGAATAACCAGCGCCGTAGTTATAGAGGCCGGTGTTGTTGGCGAGGAAGCCCGCAGTGGCCGCCGGAACGCCGCGGCTTTGCAGGAAGCCCTGGAAAACCGCCGGACCACCGCAGGCGAACGGCAAGATGCCGCCCTGACTGATTGCCAGGAGGGTGGCGACGCCGGCCGAGCTCAGCACGCAGTTGGCGCCGACGCTGGCGTTGGGCAGGCTTGGACCAACCTTGACCACGGTATAGGCCGGGTTGCCCTGGGTGCGGTCCATCGTGTCGATCGACTTCACGCCCTTGCCGATCTCGGTGTGCAGATAACCGATATTGGCGTTGAGGCGCAGATTGTAGACCGGCGACCAGATCGACTCGAGTTCCAGGCCGTAGACCTTGGCGTTGACGTTCTCGTTGACCGAGGTGCGGTTCACGATCTTCGAGATCTGGTAGCCTTGGTAGTCGTAGTAGAAGCCGGTGGCATTCAACAGCAGGCTACCGCCCAGCATCGTGTTCTTGGTGCCGACTTCGATCGCGTTGACGAATTCCGGCTCGAAGGTTTGCGGGATGCCCACAGCATTGGCCGGAACGCCGGGATTGATGCCGCCGCCCTTATAACCCTTGGAGTAGAAGGCGTAGACGAGGGTGTCGTCGGTCATTGACAGTTCGGGCTTGTAGTCGAAGCCGAAGCGACCGGTCAGTTCGCTGAAGCTGACCTTGGCCAGCGGGGTGATCGGATCGAGGACCAGGCCAGTGCCCGGAGCCAGGAGCACGGTTTTGTAGTTGTCGATTTCCTTCCGGTCACGCGTCTGGCGCAGGCCCAGCGTGAACTTCAGCTTTTCATTAGCCTGCCAGTACAGCTCGCCGAACAGAGCGTCCGACTTCAGGCGATAGGGGGTGCGGTTGTCATAATAGTTGTGCCCCGAACCGTCCGGCGTGGCGTTGGTGTCGATGCCGATACAGCTATTGGGCAGGGTGACCGGGTTACAGTTGGGATTGCCGCCATTGCCCGGCGTCGTGGCGTTCAGGGCCAGGGCCGACAGGGTCAGCGAGTTGCCGATCACATAATAATCGGTGACGCTCTCATAGTCGAAGTGGATGCCGCCGATGTTGAAGTTCAGCGGACCATCGAAGTTCGACGACAGGCGGAACTCCTGGCTGAACTGCTCGGCGTTGTTGGACGAGATGTCCAGGGTAGTGAACAGGTTGGTGCGGCCAACCTGCGGGTCGGTAAAGAAGCCGCCCGGCGTGAACGGCGTGGTGTTGAACGGCACGACCGAGACGTTGCGGTTGTAGTCCTGCTTCGAATAGACCGAGTTCTCGCTGTACGACGTCATCGCCGTGATGGTCAGGCTTTCGGTCAGGTCGTAGTTCAGCGTGAACTGATAGACGTCCGATTTGGACTGGTAGATCGGGTCGAACAGCGACTCGAACTTATTGAGGTCCTTGTCGGTAGTGTCGCCGACGTTCGCGTCCCCGCTGGTGAAGCCGAAGATGTTGCCCAGCTCGCCGGTCAGGGTGCCCGAGGTATTGACGGTGCCGTAGGCGTTGTTGCTGTACAGCGAGCCGGGCAGGCAGCCCTGAGTCAGGAAGATTCGCGCCGCGCCGGTGGCGACGCCGCCAACGGTGGCGGGCCCATTGTCTTTTGTGCAGAGCTGCTTGCCGGTGCGCGAGCGGGAGTCGTCTTCATGGAAGCGCTCCCACATGAAGTTGGTGCGCAGCTTTTCGGTGGGGTTGAACATCACCGAGATGCGGGTCGAGTACAGGTCCCGGTCGTCCACCTTGTTGCCGGTGAACGTGTTGGTCATGTAGCCGTCGCGCTTCAGATAGGCGCCTGCGGCCCGGACGGCGAGCTTGTCGCCGAAGATCGGCAGGTTGACCATGCCGCGGACCTTCTGGGTCCCGTAATTGCCGACTTCCGCGCGGGCCATGGCCTCGAAGGTGTCGGTCGGCTTGGCGGTGATCAGATTGACCACACCGCCGGTGGCGTTGCGGCCATACAGCGTGCCTTGCGGGCCGCGCAGGACTTCCACGCGCTCCATGTCGTAGAATTCGGCCTCGAACAGGTTGCCCGACTGCTGGGGGGCATTGTTCAAGTGAACACCCACGCCCTGGTCGGCTGCCGCCCCTACCGCCCGGGCTCCGATGCCGCGGATCTGGAAGTTGAAGCTGTTGGTGAAATTGCTCTTGGCGAAGCTGACGTTCGGAATGGCCAGTTGAAGATTCGGACCCCCGTCGATCTTCTGGGCTTCAAGCGTATCCTGGCTGAAGGCGGAAACCGCGATCGGCACGTCCTGAAGGGCTTCTTCCTTCTTCTGGGCGGTGACGACCAGTTCCTCGATGACCGTGGTCTGCTGAGCAGCGGTCTGGGCCAGCACGGGTGTGGCGACGGCTGCGAGCACGGCCGCCGAAGCGCCCATGGCCAGCAGGCTCCGCAAACGCGAAGATTGCGACATTTAAATTCCCTCCCTGAACGCCGCGGTTCCTTATGGCGGACCCTGCGAGCGTTGTTTGTTTCCTCGGCGCCGTACAATTCGCGCTACGCGGGCGTACGGCGGACCCATCGCAGCATAGGTGGATTGCATACTTGCGCTGTAGGGCTGTCAACTGCCGCAAGCCTAAGTGAACAGCGATAAGTTACGCCTTTTCACTTTCCCCAAGGTCACGTTCTCCTGTTTGGAGCAAGTTTTCACTGATATTAGAAAAAGTGGTTTGGCGCTTACCTTACGGAAATCTCCACTCGGGCGCCCAAAACCAAGGCATTACCCGGAGTGGCGTTCTCGCGTGTCACGCGATTACGGAATTGGGTATTGGCGCAATGAGAGCTTTCGAGGTGTTGGAGAGGCCTGCAAAGCCTCCGATACGCTCCTCCGCCGGGCCTCGGCCGTTTCGAGCCGCCGCCGCCTCGTGTAGAGGGAGCCATGGCTTGCTGTTTCGACCCTTATGCAATCAGGCCCGCGCCTAGCCGGAGATCCATCCATGACTGACGCCGCCCTGGTGCTGTTTTCCGGCGGCCAGGACAGCAGCGTCTGTCTGGCCTGGGCGCTGGAGCGTTATGCTCGCGTCGAGACCGTCGGCTTCGACTATGGTCAGCGCCACGTCATCGAGATGGAGGCGCGGGTGGCCGTGCGTCATCAGATCGCCGCCCGCTTTCCGCATTGGGCCGAGCGCCTCGGTGAGGACCATGTGCTGGACCTCAAGAGCTTTGGCGCCGTCGCCGAGTCTGCCCTGACCGCCGACCGGGCCATCGAAATGACCGAGCGCGGCCTGCCCTCGACCTTCGTGCCCGGCCGCAACCTGGTGTTCCTGATCTATGCAGCGGCGCTGGCCGAAAGGCGGGGTGTTGCAGCCCTGGTCGGCGGCATGTGCGAGACCGACTTTTCCGGCTATCCCGACTGTCGGCGCGATACGCTGGACGCCATGCAAAGCGCTCTGAACCTGGGCATGGATCGCGACTTTCGCATCGAGACCCCGCTGATGAAGCTGACCAAGGCGCAGACATGGGCTCTGGCAAAGGCGCTGGGCGGCGAGGATCTGGTCGACCTGATCGTGGTCGAAAGCCACACCTGCTATCAGGGCGAACGCGGCGACCTGCACCCTTGGGGCCACGGCTGCGGCGACTGCCCGGCCTGCGACCTGCGCCAGAAGGGCTACGAGGAATGGGACGCAGCGGGACGGGAGGCCTTTCCGGCGTGACCTATAGCGTCAAGGAAATCTTCCTGACCCTGCAGGGCGAGGGCGGCCAGGCGGGCAAGGCGGCGGTGTTCTGCCGGTTCGCCGGCTGCAATCTGTGGACCGGCCGCGAGCAGGATCGGCACAAGGCCGTCTGCACCTTCTGTGACACCGATTTCGTCGGCACGGATGGCGAGGGTGGCGGGAAATTTGTCACGGCGGACCTGCTGGCCGACGCGGTCGAGGCGGCCTGGACCGGCGGTCCAAACGATCGCCTCGTGGTCTGCACCGGCGGCGAGCCGCTGCTGCAGCTGGATACGCCGGCCATCGCGGCCCTTCACGCCCGGGGCTTCATGATCGCTGTTGAAAGCAACGGCACCGTCGAGGCGCCCACGGGCATCGACTGGATCTGCATCAGTCCCAAGGCGGACGCCCTTGTCGTGCAGACCCGGGGGCAGGAACTGAAGCTGGTCTATCCGCAGGAAAAGGCGCTGCCCGAACGCTTCGAAAGTCTGGATTTCGAGCGCTTTTACCTGCAGCCGATGGACGGTCCAGACCGCGATCGAAACACCCAATTGGCCGTCGCCTATTGCCTTTCCCACCCTCAATGGCGTTTAAGCGTCCAAACGCACAAATATCTCGGCCTGCCCTGACGGATAAGGCGCTCGACTTGGTGACAGGGTCGATGCGCTAGAGCCTCCCAGGCCTTGTCAAAAGAAGTACCTGATGAAGCCCGTCTTCGAGATCACGAAGGCCGCGCATTTCGATGCGGCCCATTACATCGAGCAAGGTCCCGCCGACCATCGCTACCGCAAGCTGCACGGCCACTCGTTCAAGGTGGAAGCCAGCGTGAAGGGGCAGATGCACGACGCCGGCTGGGTCGCCGATCTGGACGGTCTGGACGCTGCGCTAAAGGCGGTGGCGACCGAGTTGGACCACGGCCTGCTCAATGATCGCCCCGGTCTGGAAAGCCCGACTCTGGAGCGTCTGTGCCTCTATTTCGCCGAGCGTCTGACGCCGGCCTTTCCGGGCCTGTCGCGCGTGGTGATCTCGCGTCCGACCATCGGCGAGAGCTGCGCTCTCAGCCTCTAGGTGTTTGGTCCCGGGCTTTGATGGATCGGATTGATCTTGAATCTTGCAGGCTCTTTTGTCCACATTTTGCAGATGAAGTCGTAGGGGGTCAGGCCCTTGAGCGTCTTAAGGCGCC
>NZ_JAFCSZ010000051.1:0-12015 GCF_049895765.1 Caulobacter sp. DWR1-3-2b1 | reverse complement strand
GCGCCGCTTTCGCGGCCAAGGGTTTTGGTCTCATCTTCGTTCCTTCGTCACTACGATGAGACCAAAACCCTCCTCTAAACGGAACCCTCAATCTGTCTCAAAGGCGCTGACGGCGGACACTTGCAGAAGTAGCTCTCGATCTCCAGCGAGCGCTTTAAGGTCGCAAAGAAAGCGAACTCCGTGCCGCGATCGAAGGTGATGGATTGCCGCATCGGCGGAGGAAGCGGCTCCAAGCGCTCGGCCAGGCCGGCCATGATGCCTGTCGAGCTGCGGCTCGGGTTCTTGATCATGATCAGGTACCGGCTTCGACGCTCCACCAGCGTCGTGATGTTGTGACGTCCGTATTCCTTGCGGAAAGCGATCAGGTCGCACTCCCAATGGCCGTAGCACTGGCGCTCGCCGATGTGGGCGGGGCGCTGCGCGATGGTGTTCTGCAGCGGGATATTTAGGCCGCGCGGCCGTCGGGCATAGCGCGCGCCGGCGCCGACGCATCCTGGGCAGCAGCTTGTAGAGCTCCGCAGCCCGGCCATCTGGGCCATAGACGTAGCGATAGATGGTTTCGTGGCAGGCATAGGCCTGGGTTTGGCGAGTGGCTTTGAGATGGCCCGCGATCTGTTCTGGCGACCAGGTCTGTTGCAAGCGCTCTGTGACGAAGCGGGCCAGTTCTGGATCACGATGCAGCTTGCCGACACGCCTGCGTCGCGACGAGGCGCGCTCGTCGGCGGCGATGGCAAAGTAGCCGCGCAGCCACGGGCCGTCATCGAACCAATTGCGCCTGATCTCGCGATGTATGGTCGACGGGTGGCGGCCAAGCCGCTCGGAGATAACCCGGACGGGCACCTTGGCGTCACGCCAGCGACAGATCAGGTGGCGTTCTTGAACCGTGATATGATCGTAACGCGATCCCATGTGAAAATCTCCCTGGACCTAAGTCCATAAAAACCCTCATAAATCGCACTTCAAAATAGAATCCGCCCGGCTACAAACATTCCTCTTATAATGAAAATTATCGGAAATTATGCACCGTAGTCGGGTCTGACGCCTTCGTGGTCATGCCGCCGGCTCGGCGGATCACAACTCCAGACCCCCGCCGTCTTGACGCGGCGGGAATAAGGCCTACATGAGCCTGGTTAGGCGGGTCCGGGCCCCTCTGGAGGCCGCGCTTTCGGCTTCGATGTCGGACCCCGAATGGATGGCGCGTCGCCGCGCCCGTTTGTTGCCCCGGGGTGCTGAATGTTCGAGTCTGTTCCGTTTCTGGTCGCCACCTATGCTGGCCAGCCAATCTGGTTGTGGATAGCGTTCCTCGCCTTCATCGGCTTTCTACTGTGGCTCGACCTCGGGGTCGTGAACAAGAAGGACGGCGTGGTTTCGGCGAAGAAGTCCGCCGTGATGTGGGCCTCGTTCGCATCCATCGCCATCCTGTTCGGGGCCTATGTTTATTGGGTCTACGACCCCAATCCCGTCTACTATATGAGCCCGGACAACCTGAACCAGCAGGCGGTACTTCAGTATTTCACCGGATATTTGCTCGAAACTGCCTTGGCGTTCGACAATATATTCGTCATCGGCATTATTTTCACTTTCTTTGCCGTCCCGCGTGAGTATCAGCATCGGGTGCTGTTCTGGGGCATCATGGGCGCCATTGTGTTCCGGGCGATCTTCATCTCTCTGGGCGCAGTGATCGTCAACGAGTTCACGTGGGTCCTGTTCATCTTCGCAGCTTTCCTGATGTTCACGGGCTGGAAGATGATCTTCGGGGGCGATCAGCAGGTTGATCTGCACGAAAACCGGGTTCTGAAGTTCCTCAAGAAGCGACTGCACGTCACCGATACCATCGAGAACCACAATTTTTTTGTGAAGGGACTCGATCCCAAGGGCTCGGGGCGGCAAGTGCTGTTCGCTACCCCGTTGTTCCTGGCCCTCGTCATGGTTGAGGTGGTGGACGTGATCTTCGCGGTCGATTCCGTACCGGCGATCTTCGCGGTCACGAAGGACCCGTTCATCGTCTACACGTCCAACATCTTCGCGATCCTGGGTCTGCGCTCGATGTACTTCATGCTCGCGGAGGCGGTCGCCAGGTTCAGGTATCTAAAATACGGGCTGTCGGCGGTGCTCATGCTGATCGGGGTCAAGATCATCTGGAATTTCGGGCTCTACAAGGCCTGGAAGGACATGACGGGCGAGCCGCTGGTGCCCTATCTCGAGCCGCAATGGTCCCTGCTGGCGACCCTCGCCCTGATCGGCGGCTCCATGATCTATTCCTGGGTCAAGACCCACGATGGGACCGCCAAGCCGTAGCGCCCGGCTGACTGCCCCCGCCCCCGTTCCCCGCCCGGCGCGGGCGGGGAACGGGGGCGGGGGCGGATCCTGCAACGGGGTGCGGCTTCCCCAGGAGCGGTTCGGATGCGGTGCAGGGTCAGGATTGCCCGAACTCAAGCCGGGGCGGTCGTCCGACGTCCGCGACGGGGCCCCCATGGGAACTGCCTGGCTCAGGATGTGCGCATTCAAACCTCACCCCACATGCGCAGCAGGTTCCCGATCGTCTTGTCCAGGATCAGGGCTGAATCGGCTACTGCGGCGTCTCGCAGACGCTCAAGGTCGAACAGCACCTCCCTCTGATCGGACCGCCGGATAAAGCTCTGGACCCAACCGACGCAAGCCAGGCGCTCGCCGGCCGTGACCGGCGCCACCCTGTGCAGATAGCCGGTGGGGTAGAAGACGATACAGCCCGCCTTGGGACGATACTCACGCTCACCCGCCCTGTCCGAGATCAGGAGCGCGCCGCCGACGTAGGTCTCCGGATCGGACAGGAAGAGGGTGAAGCTGACGTCCGTCCTGAACGGCCATCCGTCACCGTCGGACATGACGGCGTTGTCTGCATGGAGGCCATATTCCTGCCCCGCGGCATAGCGCGAGAACGTCAGGTTGGACCAGCGAACGGGGCGGACCAGGCGCCGGACGACTTCGTGGCGTTCGAGGGCCAGCCGGACCCGCTGGCTCAGCGCAATAATGCCAGGATCAGCGCCGTTCGCCTGCTGGTTTCGTTTGACCCTCGAGGCGGCCGCGCCTGCGGTGAGCGCCCCGTCCCTGAACGGCGCACGCGCCAGAATATCGCGGCAGGCGAGCACCGCCTCGCGATCGAGCAAGTCAGCGATTTCCATCAACGGCGCCTCCGATTGGGCGTAAGTCTAGCGGGGGTGACGGCACCCTCCAAAGCTCCTTCGCCTTAGACCATCGTCGGACTGAAGCCATGTTCTTGCGCCAGGCCCGCTCTGACACCATGTCTGCTATGCGAACCGGGCCCCTCTGGCTGCGGCGATCCCAGGGTCGTCGCGGTGATGTCGGACGCAACACGTTCAAACCTGAGGCTGTTTCGCCCGCTGCGGCGTCGCGCCTCTCTTCTTTTGACGGGACCGGCCCATGCCTCTTCTTCTCTGCCCCAATGACAACAGTTCCATGCAGACCGTGGCGCGCGCGGGGGTCCAGTTCGACATGTGTCCCACCTGCCGCGGCGTGTGGCTTGACAGAGGAGAACTCGAACATCTGATGGCCGCAGGCGCTCAGCCGACAGCACCGCCGGCCGGCGCCGTTCCTCCCGCCGCCGCTCCCCGCCCCCAGAGCTGGACCGAAGGTCTCGGTGAACGGGGCGAATATGGCGAGGGCGGAGAGCGGGGCGAATACGGCCAAGGCCACGGTAGTTATCGCAAGAAGCGCGGCTCTATCTTCGATATCTTCGACTAGGTGTATGGTCCCGGAATGAGGTGGTGCGGGTTGATCTTTGAGATTGATCGGTCTTTGGTCCAGGTCTCGCAGATGACCGGGTAGGGCGTTCGCCATCGCAGGTCCTTCAGGTGCTTGATGAAGTTGTAGGCGGTGACGAAGGTCAGGACATGGGCCTCGAAACCTTCCAGTTCTTCGTAGTGGCAGACCCTGACGATGGCGTGCTTGATCGTGCGGTTCCTGCGCTCTGCCTAGGCATTGGTCCGTGGATGGTAAGACTTGATGAGCCGGTGCTCGATGCCGCTACGGCCGAGGATTGGGATGGTGTCCCGCAGGCGGCCCAGCACGTCGTCCAGTGGCAGCATAGTCTTCTGCCGGAAGGCCGCCACGATGGCTTACTCGGCTTGCGTCAGCACCGTGCTCGTCGGCGCCTTCGGCCTCATGGTGCGTGAGCCATCGTGGTTCGTTTTGCGCCATTTGCACACCGTCTTCTGGGCTGGGCAGCAGCTGGCGGCTAGAGCCCTTTCCGACCTGATGGCTTCATCAGGGTCGGGCGAAAAAGGCTATAAATCAGAGGGTTAGAGCATTTTTTGATCCGATAACCGTTTCACACTTATCGGAAAATGCTCTAGGGCCCGGCTACCTGCCTGCGGCGCTTGGAGCTGGGCTCGAATACGCGGCGGCGTCAAACGGGCGCAGCGGTGAAGAACGCTTTTGGGCGAACTACGCCCGACCGGAGACGAATTGACCTTGGACTGACGGCGCCATCAGTTCCTGCACTTCTTCAGGTCGACCTGGCGACACCGCGCCTCGCCGTCCCGTCCACGGAATCGAGCGTCACCAAGGCGTCTTGTGATCCCCCGTTCGGCCTTAGATCGAGGGTCACGTCACCAGGGGCCGCCAATACCCGCGTCACTTGTCGCGTCGCTGGTTCACGCGTGGACGGAGGTCGTGATCCCACCGCACCGTGATTGCGCCAAAACCGCTCAAGCGACGGCAGCGCCCCCGGATCAAGGATTGCAACTCCCGCAGCGTCCAGGATCTGCGGTCACAGCGCTCGTCGCTGGGCGCTCCTGCCGATAGTCGCAAGCTTGGCAGGTCAAGGCCTCCGCGCGGATCACATGGGTTGGCTCACCGCAACATTCGCACGGAAGACCAGGAATGCGTTCGGTGACGTCAAATCCTGGATGGGCGCAGGCCGGGCATTGACTGCGAAACCGGCGCACTAGATCGCTCGCCGCAGTTTCAATCGCCCGCATCCGGGTGGGATTGCGATGGGCGCGCATATCGGCCTCGACGAACGCTGCGCCACATTTGGCGAGTACCTGGCCGATCACTCTTTCCAGCGTGGCAGGATCATCAACGTCCTTGATCAGGGCTAGCCCCGGCGCGGGCTTCTCATCAACGCAGCCCATCACGACTAACCCATGCTCAGGGAATTTCGACCGCGCGGCGAAGGCGATCGCGGCTTCCAAGTCCGAGACGATGGCATGGCCGTAGTTGGTTTCAGGGCTCGCAAAATGGCCCGTCAGTTCGAGACCGCGCTCACGATCGATCAGCACGACAAGTTCACGGCCAAGGGCAAGGAAGGGGATGTAGGGGTGCGGGCCGAAGCTGCCCTCGCTGGCGATCCCTACGCGAGCATAGGGCGCGTATTCGAACCCCGTTGCGATCTTGGCCCTGGCCGCATCGAGCTGGGAGCCGGTCCGTTCGATATCGCGGCTGAATGTGCCAAAGCGGTCGGTATCCAGTCCGATCGCGAGAGCAACCCTGAGACCCAGGCCTTGCTCAAGCACAGGACCAATCACGCGCTCCTTGCAATGCATAGTAGTGAGTACCGCGACCGTATTTTGGTAAGGACGAGCATCGTTCGGCGTCATTATAAATAGCCCTCACGCTTCTTTTGTTCGAGCGAGCCACCATCTTCCCCGTCGCTAATCCGTCCTTGGCGCTCGGACGATGAGGCCCGTAGCGTTTCATCGACGACGGCGGCCAAGTCAGTGGCCTCGGGTTCGACGGCGCCTGTCACCGGCCAACATCCGAGCGTTCGGAAGCGTACGGTCTTGGTCTGGATTTCGTCGCCGGGCCGGAACCGCATACGGCTCTCCTCGTCGACGACGATGAACGCACCGGCCCGTTGCACAACCGGCCGCGGCGCTGCGAAATAGAGCGGCGCCAGCTCAATCTTGTGGAGCAACGCGTAGGCCCAGATATCTGTCTCGGTCCATTTGGAGAGCGGAAAGGCCCTGGCAGTCTGGTCCTTACCCAGCGGGTATTGTAGAGTCGCCAGAGCTCTGGTCGCTGCTGGCGCGGTTCCCAGGCATGGCCGGCACCGCGAACCGACATGATACGCTCCTTGGCGCGCGACTTTTCCTCGTCGCTCCGGGCGCCGCCGAAGATGATGTCGTAGCCGCCAACGTCGAGCGCCGTCCTCAGCGGCTCCGTCCTCGTGACCAGGGTGTAGCGGTCCCCATGATCAAAGGGATTGAGGCCCGCCGCGCGCCCCCCTTCATTTGAATAGGCGATGAGCTCAAAGCCATGCTTCGCCGCGAAGTCGTCCCGGAACTCGATCAGCGACCTGAACTCCCAAGTCGAGTCCACATGCCGCAGTGGGAACGGCGGTTTCGATGGATAGAAGGCTCGCAGCGCCAAGTGCGCCATCACGGTCGAATCCTTGCCCGCCGAGAACAGCATGACGGGGTCGCGTGCTTCGGCGACGGCCTCCCGCAGGATGTGGATGGATTCCGATTCCAGCCAGGACAGGTGAGAGCGGGTAAGTTTCACAGCTCAAACCGCCATCTTCAGAGCCGCCGCCGGATCAGACGCAACAGCCATCGCCGACCATTTGAGATCGCCTGCGTAGCGCCAGGCCATCTGGCCGGTCTCGTCGAGCGCGAAGAGGTGCAGCCAGCGATTGTCGAAGAGCGCGCGAACACCGTCATGCCGCTTCAGGATCTCGGCCATCGCTTCGCGCGGGGCTTCGATGCAGACGGACAGACGCAGGGGCTCGTGGACGTATTGCGTTCCGTTATGAACCGATTGCCAGGGCAGCCCGACGCGCATCAGGCCGCCGTTGCCCTCAACGACGCCGATGCCGCCGGTGACGTTGTGCAGGAGCTTGTTGCCGGCGCCGAAGACTGCCGGTGCCACGGTCGATCCGTAATACTGCAGGCTGATCCAGCTCGCGACGACCACAGGCGCGGTCAGGATCAATTCGAGAACGCCAAAGTCGTTGTCGGCCTTCCAATCATAGTCATGCAGGAATGCGCGCCCTTCGAGGGTCTTACCCGCCGTACGCCCACGTGGGGCTGCGATAAACGCCTTGCAGCCTGCCAGCCCCCATTCCGGCCGCACCTCAGCCCAGTCGCGGCTGCGCCTGGCAAGGCTCTCCCCCGCCCCCCGAGGCAAACGCAAGGCCCGCTCGCCCCGCGCGACATTGCCCGCGGCTGCGAGCCAGGCCCTCGCGGCGCTTAGGTCAGGCTCATGGGAAATGGACGGGAGGTCCTCGGCATAGAGCGTGACCGCGTCCGTCGTCGTGTCGTGCAAGGCCCCGACGAAAAGGGTGTCGTCCGGAATCTCGATTCCCTCAAGAACCAGACCCCTGCGCACCTCCGCGTCGTTCAGCAGTGCAGCCAGCAGCCGCGCATTTACGTCACCCGGATAGCCGCCACATGCGCCGCAATGCAGTCCGCTGGCATGGGGGTTGTTGACGACGTTTGCGCCGTGCCCGGCCAACAGCACGAGCCTTGCGAAGTTGGTCGTCAGCGACATGGCCCGCAGCACCGTTCCGGCCGCTTTAGTTCGAGAGTCGCGGTCGAGAGCGGGATCAAGACGGGGCGCAGGATCGTTGGGCGCCCGATTGCTATGCAGTCCTAAAGCATCGCCCACAAGCTTGCCGACATAGATTGGTCCCGTCGCCTCGACGAAGGCGAAGGACGACACGGCGGCCAGCTTGAACCGACCCCAGGCCCGCTTGGCGCGGGCCTTGAACCGCGCAGACTGATCTGCTGCAGCGTTCTCCGACCTGCCCGAGCAGGAGGTAAGGCCGGGGTTCAGCAAGACAGGCAGCCGCAGTTCCTGAACGTCGGAGGCAAATCGCCGATGTGAGGCTGTCAGGCCGAAGAAGCCGGCGAACCCCAGCGTCTGAATATTTGGATTGACCGATTCCAGCGCCCGCCGGAACACCTCGGATCGGACATCGATGCAGAACGCAGCCTGGAGCAGAGGTCGACCCCCCGTCGCGACTCTCCCCGGCGCTGCGAGCGTTTCAGCCAAGGCCCGTTGCGCCGCGCGTTCAGACGCTTCCTGCAGGATGGCGTCCACGACATGGTCAGCTGTCGGTGCGACGGGGGTCGAATGCGAAGCGATGACAGCCTTCCAACGGGCTGCGATCTGGTCCTCATACCGGTCGAACAGGGCCGCTTCCCAGATCAGGCGGATGGCCAGAAAGTCGGTGATCGTCGCGTCCGCACCGCAGCCGAGTTCTGCCTGCCAAAGCCGATAGCGGGCATATTGCGCCCAGCCGCCGAGCGTCATCAGCATCTGGTGGAAGTAGGTTTCCAGAGCCTCGGCTGGGAGCGCGAGCCGGCTCACCGCGCCTGCAACTGCGTCTGGCGCACTTTCCGGGGCCTCCGAGACGCGGGTCGCAAAGCCTCCAAGGCCGACAATTTCGGGCGTCAGATCGTGGGTCGCGACGGCGCGCCAGGCAGCGTAGGCGCCTTTCCCGCGCGGTGCGGCCCAGAGCGCCTGTCCTTCGTCGAAGTATCCTGCCGCCCAGGCGCCGAAGCGCTCGGAAATTAGCCCCGGCCAGTCAATCCCGGATACCTCAGCCGCGAGGTCCGCGATGGTCGGCGCTGCGCAGATCTTCGGCTTCGAGACCTGCGCGATGGACTTTAGAGCCGCGAGATCTGATGGGCGCAGCGATGATGGCCCACCTGCTAGAGCATCCGCCAGATCGGTGTCGGTAATGACTCCGCTGGCGATCCGCTCTTGGAACCAGCTTCGCGGCATAGTCACCGTGACGCCCGCCACCCGTGCCAGGCGGGCGCCGACCGTCGCGAGGCTTTCATCAGCTTGGCCGAGGAACGGATTGACCGCGACGCTCGACGCTAGCGGCCAGAGCGGTGGGATCGCCCGCGCGGCGCGATCGGCGGCGACGTCCAACTGCAGGACATCTCGACAGCTCGAAGTTTCTGCATTCGTCATTTTTCGTCCTCCGAGCTGATCAAGTTGCGTTGCGTAGCCGCCAGCCGCGCAGCAGCCGGTCGAACACCGCATTGGCGTAGAAGCCGTTGGAGAGATGCACGCGCAGGCCTGCGGCGGCTGGGTGGTAGGCCCAGAGCGGGAACATCGCCTGGACGACCGCCACGAGGCCGAAACTGACGACCGCGAGGCCGATCAGCGCCCATTGCAGCGGACCTGGCGCCGGCGCGGCCGGCAGCACGTCGGAGGTCAGCCAGACGGCGAAGACCTGAAGCGCGAAATAGCTGACGGAGGTGGCGATTGCGTAGCCGATGGTGCGCTGGGTCAACGCCCTGGGCGCGGCGTCCGCCAAGCCTTGGGCCAGCATGTAGGCGACGCCGAAGATCAGGATGGCGCCTAGCGCGATGGCTTGAGGCGACTTGTGTTGGAAGCTGAACCCCAGGCCAACAACCGCATAGATAACTAGCGCCAGGAGGAAAGCGCGCCCGACCGCGCCGGCCTTGGGAATGGCCACGGGACCGGGCCTGCGGTTGGCGGCGATCAAGTCCACCGCGCCGCCGGAGGCCAGGAAGGAGTGAGCCTTGTAGAGCGAATGGGCCACAATGTGCAGCAAGGCCAGCGGGAAGAGCCCCAGCCCGCACTCCAGGATCATGAAGCCCATCTGGCCGACCGTCGACCAAGCCAATGAGGTCTTCACCGCCGGCTGCGTCAGCATCACCAGTCCGGCGAATAGCGCGGTAAAGCCACCGATCAGGACAAGGAACGCCAAGACGGCGGGGGCCAGCAACATCACGTCTGCGAAGCGAATCAGCAGAAACCCGCCGGCGTTGATGACGCCGGCATGTAGGAGCGCCGAGACGGGCGTTGGGGTTTCCATCACCTCGGTCAGCCAGCCATGCATCGGAAACTGCGCGGACTTCAATAGTGCCGCGGCCGCCAAAAGGGCCGCGGCGCCGATCGCGAGACCGCCGCCGTTTCCGCTGCGGGCTGCACTCAAGATGGCCGCGATATCGGTTGTGCCATAGCCGAGCGCCATCAGCACAGCGCCGCTGATCAGCGCCGCGTCGCCCAGCCGCGCGGTCACAAGTTTCTTGGCGGCCGCACGCCGCGCCGCGATCCGGTCCGGATAGAACAGCAGTAGCCGGTGCAGAAAGAAGCTCGTCGCGACCCAGGCCAGGACGAGCTGGACCAGGTTGCCCGACAGCACCAGCAGGAGCACCGAAGCCAGCGTCATACAGAGCCAGCCGGTGAACGCACCTTGCCGCGCCTCCCCGTCCAGATAGGTCGCGGAGTAACGCACCACGACCCAGCCGATGAACGAAACCAGAAGGAACATCACGGCGCTGACGGCATCAAGCCGGATAGACAGACCAAAGCCACCCAGCCCGGTAAGGCGGCTATCCGCCGGCCCGTGCATGATGAGGACGACGGCAGAGATCACGCCGACGGCCAGAGCAAGTAGCGCTGAGGCTTCGGCGATCCGAGACATGACGCGGTCCAGGCGCCCGCGGCTGATAACGCCGAAGACACCGATCAGAAGCAGCGCTGCGGGCGCCAGCAAGGGCAAGAGATCGATTGGCAATGAAGTTCCCTTAACGCGTTTTGCGGATCGCAAGCGGGAGGTAGCTGGTTCGGTGTGGCCCGGAAAATTCATTGTTTCGGTGGTTTCGTTCTGTTTTATAGAACGATATGGCCAACCTGAACTTCAACCACCTGCGCTATTTCTGGGCTGTCGCGCATGAGGGCAGCCTGACCCGGGCGGCTGAACGGCTGAGTCTCTCGCAGTCGGCACTTTCGGTGCAGGTACAGAAGCTCGAACACCAGATGGGCCACCCGCTGTTCGACCGCGTCGGCAAGCGGCTCGTCCTGACCGAGGCCGGCCAGATTGCGCTCGATTATGCCGACACCGTCTTCCAGGCCGGCGCCGAGCTGATGAGCACCCTCGAGGGTAGGCCTCTGGCCAATCGACAGGTTCTGCGAGTCGGCGCGCTCACGACCCTGTCGCGCAACTTCCAGCTGGAGTTCCTGCGGCCTCTGGTCGGCCGCGCGGACGTGGAGCTGATCGTGCGCTCCGGCACGACCCGCGACCTGCTCACACAACTTCAAGCCCACGCCATCGATGTGGTTCTCTCCAACAGCGCCGCGCAACGCGACGCCCGCGCGCCCTTCCGCAATCACCTGCTCAACCAGCAGCCCGTAAGCCTGGTCGGCCGGCCGAGGCCCGACAAACCCCTGTTTCACTTTCCTGAGGATCTACGCAGCGAGCCCATTTTGCTTCCAAGCTTGGACAGCGACATAAGGGTCGGCTTCGACCGCCTGCTCGATCTGGCAGGCATTCGCCCCATCATCCTGGCCGAAGTCGATGACATGGCGATGCTGCGCCTCCTCGCCCGCGAGCGCGAAGGCGTGACGCTCGTTCCGCCTATCGTTGTACGCGACGAGTTGGAATCCGGGGTCCTGGTCGAGCATTGCCGGATCCCGCAACTCACCGAGAGCTTCTACGCGATCATCCAGAACCGCCGGTTTCCCAACCAGCTGCTGGGAGACCTATTGACCAGATACGCCCGACCCGACCGCTTTGCTTTGGTCGATTAAGCAGCCGCGTTTTCGGCGATCACGTGCCCTGGTAGCCACCGTTCCGGCCCCTCCGCAGAATTTCAGATCAGGCGGCGCTGAATTTCGCGGCCAGAGTCACTTCCCTGGGCTCTCTTCCCAACTTATCCTGCAAGCGCATCACATAATGGATGGTTATGGAATGGCGCGCCGCTTGGTGAGCCTAGACATTGAGCTGCTGCGAGCGTTCATCGCTGTTGTTGAAACCGGTAGTTTTACGAAGGCGTCCGCCCTCCCGGGACGGACACAACCGGCCATTAGCCTACAGATTCAGCGCCTGGAAGACCAACTCCGCGCGCCGTTGATTGATCGCGCTGGAAAGGTCGCCAGCAATGACGATTGAGGGCGCCGGCCTTTTGCCGCTGTACGTCGTCAGAAGTTTTGAGACAGCCGGGTCGCGGATTTAGCGGAGGGTTGGCCTCATCTGGGGTTGATATCTAGGCGGCGATTTTGCGGTGCTGCAAGCGCCGATGTTCGAGG
>NZ_JAFCSZ010000050.1:0-12197 GCF_049895765.1 Caulobacter sp. DWR1-3-2b1 | reverse complement strand
CGCGTCTTCGGGCATCACTCGTCTCCTGTCTCGAGGAGGACGTGGCCGACCCACGCTCCTCTTCAAACAGGAGAACCCCGCCGCTCATCTTCGACGAACAATCACCCATCCCGCGCTAGAGCACGATCCGATAAGCGTGAAACGGTTATCGGATCGTGCTCTAAACTTCTGATTTAGAGCCCTTTTCGCCCGACCCTGATGAAGCCATCAGGTCGGAAAGGGCTCTAGCGGGTTAGTACTCTGGCGCAACCTGGCCTCGCGTCCGTTCCCGCTGAGCGGGCGGCGTTGCGACGAACCAACTTGGTCCCGGGCCGTCAAATAACGGCTTAAGACCTCATCCAATACGCTTCGCGACCGCCTGCTTTCCAACACGCTCTGTCGGCTCTGTTCCGTTGGTGAGATCCTTCAGGATCGGGCAATCTGGCCGGTCGTCGCCCTCGCAACAGTGCGAAAGGTGGCGCAGCGTATCGGTCATGGCCTGCATCTCGACGATGCGGGCGTCCAGATCGGCCAGGTGACGATCGGCGATGGCTTTGACCTCCCGGCTCGGGCGATCCCGGTCGCGCCAAAGCGAGAGCAGCTGGGTGATCTCCTCCATGGAGAAGGCAAGACTGCGGGCGCGCTTGATAAAGCGCAGCTCATTGACCTGTCGCTCGTCATACTCGCGATAGTTGGAGTCCGTGCGGCTCGCCGGCTGAACCAAGCCGATCTCATGATAATAGCGGATCATCTTGGTGGTGACGCCGGACGCCTTCGAGGCCTGACCGATGTTCAAGCGATGCTTCCTTGAGCGGCCGTGAAACTAACAAACCTAGTTGATTTGAAGGCCCGAAGACGCAAAGCGTTGGCCAGAACGCTGACACTGGATAGGGCCATGGCGCCGGCGGCGACCATCGGCGAAAGCAGCAGGCCGAAGGCTGGGTAGAGCAGTCCGGCGGCCACGGGGATCAACACCACGTTGTAGCCGAACGCCCAGACAAGGTTCTGGCGGATGTTACGGATGACGGAGCGGCTCAGGTCGATCGCGGTGGCGACGCCGCGAAGGTCCCCGCGCATCAGCACCACGTCGGCGCTTTCGATGGCGATGTCAGTTCCCGCGCCCATGGCAATGCCGATGTCGGCGCTGGCGAGGGCCGGAGCGTCGTTCACGCCGTCTCCGACAAAAGCCACGCGTCCGTAGCGAGCCTGCAGCGCCGCAATTGCCGCAACCTTTCCGTCGGGCAGCACTTCGGCGACGATCTCGTCGAGTTCCAGCTGCTTGCCAACCGCCGCGGCCGTGCGGCGGTTGTCGCCTGTGATCATCACGATCTTCAGTCCCGCTGCGCTCAGGGCCGCCAGCGCTTGCGGCGCGCTATCCTTGATGGGATCCGCCACGGCCAGAAGAGCAGCGAGCCGGCCGTCGATGGCAGCATAGATGGGCGTCTTGGCTTGCTGCGCCAACTGTTCGGATTGGCTCGTGAAACTCGCGACGGAGATACCGAGCGTCTCCATGTAGCGATCCGCGCCTACCTGCACGCGGCGACCTTCTACGATCGCCTCGGCCCCAAAGCCCGGCAGAGCGTTGAAGTCGGAGGGTTCGGGAATGGCGAGGCCGCGTGCTTGAGCGCTTTCGACGATGGCTTGCGCTATCGGGTGCTCGGAGTTGCGCTCCACCGCAGAGACGGCGCTCAGCACGTCGACCTCCGTGAACCCGTCGGCGGGAATGACGTCGGTCAGGGCAGGATGGCCAAGGGTGAGGGTGCCAGTTTTGTCGAAAGCCACCGCCTGGACATCGCGCAGGCCTTGCAGAGCCTCGCCTCGCCGAAAGAGCACGCCCAGTTCCGCGGCCCGGCCGGTGCCGACCATGATCGAGGTCGGCGTCGCCAGGCCCATGGCGCAGGGACAGGCGATGATCAAGACGGCGACGGCGTTGACGAGGGCGAAACTGAGCGCTGGGCTAGGCCCAAGCACCAGCCAGGCCGCAAAAGTCAAGGCCGCCGCAGCGATTACGGCCGGCACGAACCAGCTCGTCACCCTGTCAATCATGGCCTGAATCGGAAGCTTGGCGCCCTGGGCGGCTTCGACCATGCGCACGATCTGGGCCAGGAGGGTCGCTGCGCCGACCTTTGTCGCACGGAAGCGGAAAGCGCCCGTCTTGTTAACCGTTCCGCCCACCAAGCCGGCCCCGGCGCGCTTTTCCACCGGTAGCGGCTCACCGGTAATCATCGACTCGTCCACGTAGGACGCACCATCCAGTACCTCGCCATCGACAGGGATGCGCTCCCCTGGCCGGACAACGACAACATCGCCGACAACGACTTCGGCGATTGCAATCTCGCGGACGGCGCCGTCGCGCTCCACGTGGGCAGTCTTCGCTTGCAGCGTCATCAACCGCTTGATGGCCTCGCTGGTGCGGCCCTTGGCCTGCGCCTCGAACAGCCGGCCTACCAGGATCAGGGTGACGATCACCGCCGCGGCCTCGAAGTAGACGTGGTTGGCGCCGGCGGGGAGAAGGGCCGGGGCGAAGGTGGCGAGCGTTGAGTAGGCGAAAGCCGCCGTGGCTCCCAACACCACCAAGGAGTTCATGTCCGGCGTGCGCCGGATCAGGTTGGGCACGCCCTTGCGGTAGAACCGTAGGCCCGGCCCAAACAGAACCAGGGTTGCCAATGCGAAGCTGATCAGCCGCCAGGGCTGCTCGCCAACCGTGTCCGCCAGCAAATGGTGTACGCCTGGGATGAGGTGCCGGCCCATCTCGATGAGGAACAAAGGAAGAGTCGCCAGGGCTGAAAAGACCACGGCGCGCCTGAGGGCGCGGATTTCCGCCGCGCGGGCCTCTTGCTCGCGGTCGGACAGGTCCGGACCTGCCTTCAGGATGGGGGTGGCGTGGTAGCCGGCCTTCTCGACAGCCGAGACCAGCACAGTCGCGTCAACGCCTTCGAGCATTGTGACCGTCGCCCGCTCGGTCGCTAGGTTGACCTGCGCGCTCAGAACGCCGGGCGCAGTGCGAAGCGCCCGCTCGACCCGGCCGACGCAGCTCGCGCACGTCATGCCCTCGACCTTGAGATCGATGGTGCGCTCCAGAGGCTCGTAGCCGGCCTTGCGAATAGCCTCGACGACGGCCGGCATCTGACCTTCGGGATTGAACTCCACGTGCGCTCGACCCGCCGCGAGGTTCACAGAAGCGCGTGCTACGCCGGGGACGGCGGCGATCGCCTGCTCGACGCGTCCCACGCAGCTGGCGCAGGTCATGCCCAGCACGGGAATGTCGATTGACTGTAGGGTTGTCTGGGGCATCGGGCAGCTCCTGATCTTTGTTGCCCAGATCAGGTAGACCTTCCCGTCATGGGAGGGTCAAGAGCGCTTTTTCTAGCCGCCGAGAACGGCCGCTGGAGACCCCAAATGTCTTTGAGGGGCGATCGGTGGGCTGGGCGTATAGATATGGAACAACGTGCGGGGATCGTCATGACCAACACACTGGATCGGTCGATCCAAACCTTGAGGTCCGAGCCGCCGGCCCCGGGCTACGACCATATCGACCAAGCGGTCTGGCGCGGGATCGCCGAGATTCGGCGCGCTCGAGAGGCCGCGCCGGTCCTGAACGCTGTCCGCGCGGCGGCGGTCGTTGGCGGGCTTGCCCTGGGCGTCGCCGGCGGCGGCGTTACTGCGGTGGCCGTCGCGAGCCAGCCCCAGGAGATTTCCGCATTCTCGGTCGATAGCAAACTGGCGCCGTCCACCTTGCTGGATGGCCAAAGATGAGCGGCCTCAGTCGCGGCCTCGTCATCACCCTATTGCTGGCCCTGATCGCCGCCATGGGCGGAACCTGGATTGGCGCCCGCTACATCTATGTTCAGCGCCACCAGCCCTCGCTGCACGAGTTTGTGCACTATGAGCTGAAGCTCAGCGCCGACCAGAAGGCTCGCATCGAGATTCTGGAGCGGGCCTTCGCGGTTCGCCGGCGGGCGCGCGAGGCGGAGCTTCGCGCGGCTAACGCCGATCTCGCCCGCGCCATTCAGGCGCGGCACGAATACTCGCCGCAGGTCCAGACGGCGGTGGACCGCTTCCATGGGGCCATGGGCGAGCTGCAGAAGGAGACCATTCTGCACGTGCTGGCCATGCGTGCGGTCTTGACGCCTGAACAGGCCCGGCAGTTCGACACCCGCATCGGCAAGGCTCTTACCGAACCGGCGCCGTGACGGGCGACAGGGACGCAGAGCTTCACCTCGTCGCGCGTGCGCGGGAAGGGGAGGACCAAGCGTTTGCCGTGCTGCTGCAGCATCACAAGCCGGCGCTTTACGGCTTTGTTCGACGCTACATGCGAGATGGCGACGGCGCGGCCGACGTGGTGCAGGAGAGCTTTATTGCCGCCTGGCGCTCGCTCGGACGCTACGATGATCGCCGGCCTTTTGGGGTGTGGTTGCGCGCAATCGCTTTGAACAAGTGCCGCGACCGCGCTCGCAGGCTCGCCGTCCGGCGGTTTATTCTTGGTGAGAAGGACGATCATTCCGCCGAAGCTTCGGCTCAACGCGATCCTGAGCCGGACGGCGAAGCCAGCCTTATGGCGGTTGAACGGCGAGCGACATTCCAGAGAGCCATCGACCAGCTACCGGTCAAGCTCAAGGAGTCCTTGCTCCTGACCTACTTCGACGACCTCACCCAGCAGGAGGCGGCTGACGTTCTGGGCGTTACGGTCAAGACGATCGAGACGCGGGTGTATCGCGCGCGTCAGCGGCTCGCGGAGCTTCTCGACCGTTCGTCGATTTAGCGCGTCAAAGTCAGGGGTTTGCCGCCCTCGCTGCGTTGTCCATGCAGAAGAGCCAAGGCTTTACCTTCCCACCGTGGGAAGCCGGACAACGCCTAGCCGTTCATTCCTCAAGGATCCCTGATGCCCAGGCTCCCTCTCGATATCGATCGCCGCGCCCTTCTGCGCCAGGGCGCCATTCTTGGCGCAGGAGCTGCGGTCAGCTCGCTGCTCCCCAACTGGGCGATGAGCGCCGAGCGAAGCAGCCTCTCTGCTCTTCCGACGCTATCTGGCGAGGACATCAAGCTCACGATTGGCCACACGCCTGTCACCATCGATGGGAAGACCAGCCATGCGGTGACCATCAACGGCACGGTCCCGGGTCCAATGCTGCGCCTCAAGGAGGGGCAGCGGGTCCGGATCGCCGTCACCAATACCTTGGACGAGGAGACCTCGATCCACTGGCACGGCCTCCTCGTGCCATCCCACATGGACGGCGTGCCGGGCGTAAGCTTTCCCGGTATCAAGCCCGGCGAGACCTTCGTCTACGACTTCCCGATCGTTCAGTCCGGGACGTACTGGTATCACAGCCACTCCGGGCTCCAAGAAGCCGAAGGCCACTACGCGCCCATCGTAATCGAGCCGGCGAAGGCAGACCCAGTCGCCTTTGACCGCGAACACGTGATTGTCCTTGCCGACCACAGCGAGCTGCATCCGCACCTGATCTTCAAGCGACTGAAGCAGCAAGGTGGGGTCTTCAACCAGCAGCGCCAGACGATCGCTGGTCTCCTGGCAGGCCGGGACCAGACGCTGGCCGAGCGCATCGAATGGTCCAGGATGTTGATGGACCCCACCGACCTCTCCGACGTCACTGGCGCTGTGCAGACCTTCCTGGTCAATGGGCACGGACCTAACGACAACTGGACCGGGCTCTTTAGCCCCGGCGAGCGGGTGCGGCTGCGCTTCATCAACGCTGCGGCGCAGATGATCTTCAACATCCGTATTCCCGGACTGAAACTGACCGTGGTGGCGGCGGACGGTCAGAACGTGCAACCGGTTGAGGTCGACGAGTTTCAGATCGGCAATGCCGAGACCTACGACGTCATCGTGCAGCCGACCGAGGACCGGGCCTACACCCTGGTCTCAGAAGCGATCGACCGCTCGGGCATGGGTCGGGCGACGCTGGCGCCGCGCGCCGGCATGTCGGCTCCGGTCCCGCCACTGCGCGGGCGGCCAATCCTGACCATGAATGACATGGGCATGTCACACGAGGCGCACGGCGCTGTGGAAACGGGCCACGGTAATATGGACCACGGCGCGATGGCCGGCATGGACCACAGCAACATGCCCGGAATGGCCTCCAACCCGTCCCCCGGCATGGCGCCGCCGCGTCAACGGGGGGGCGACCTGATGGGCGACATGGGCGGCATGGCGATGAACATGCTCGACTGGTCCAAGGCCCCTCAGATCAAGAGGGGGCCCGGCGTCCAGATGATCACGCCCATGCCGATGGACCGGACCGGCGAGCCGGGTCTTGGCCTCGAAAGCGTCGGCCACCGCGTCCTTGTCTACAAGGACCTCATCGCCCTCGAGCCGAACCCGGATCCGAGACCGCCGGAGCGGGCTCTGGAGATCCGGCTGACCGGCAACATGGAGCGCTTCATCTGGGGGTTCGACGGCTGGAAGTTCAGCGAAAATCCGCCGCCCTATTCCTTCCGAACTGGAGAGCGAATGCGCGTCACCCTGGTCAACGACTCGATGATGACCCACCCGGTCCACCTGCATGGACACTTCTTCGAACTGGTGCATGGGCCCGTCGGCAAAATGCCGCGCAAGCACACGGTCAGTGTAGCTCCAGGCGGGAAGGTGAGCTTCGACATCACCGCCGAGACGGGCGACTGGGCCTTCCACTGCCATATGCTGTACCACATGCACGCTGGCATGTTCCAAGTCTTTAAAGTACGCCCGGCGCAAGGAGCATCGGTATGATGCGCGCCTCGCTCCTCGTCCTGACGCTCGCCGGCTTAGCGTCCGCCGCGGCCGCCCAGGCACCTCTAGATCCGCACGCCGGCCATGTGATGGAGCAACCAGCCAAGCCCGTCCAGGCTTCGGCGGACCCCCATGCCGGCCACGTCATGCCTGCCCCGCAAGCTGCACATGCTGAGCCAGCGCCCGCGGCGTCTGCAGACCCGCACGCCGGTCACCGAGCGCCGCCTCCAAGCGCTCCGGCCGATCCTCATGCTGGGCACATCATGCCCACGCAGTCGGCTGCGCCCGCCGATCCCCACGCCGGGCACACCATGCCGGCGCTCCCGCCAGCACCTGTGGACCCGCACGCCGGCCATGCCATGTCCCCACCAAGCCCCGCGCGGACGGGCGTCGATCTGCCCATTGGGAATGCGGCGCCACCGCCCGTTATCGTGGACAACCTCGCCGACCAGACGTTTGGCAGCGGCCCGATGCAGCGGGCGCGCGCGACGCTGGAGAACGAGCATGGCGGTTCGCCCATCTCCAAGGTTCAAGCTGACCTGCTGGAATGGGCGCCGGATGGCGAGCGCTACGGCTGGGAAGTCGAGGGCTGGTACGGCGGCGACATCAACCGGCTGGCCATTAAGACCGAAGGCGAGGGGGTGTCCCGCGAGGGCGTTGAGGGCGCAGAGGTGCAACTCCTCTACTCGCGAGCTGTATCCCGCTACACCGACGTGCAGGTGGGATTGCGGTACGATCTGGAACCCAGATCCCGCACCTATGCGACGCTCGCCGTCGACACCATGTTGCCCTACTGGTTCGAGGTCGAGGGTGCGGTTTTCCTTTCCAGCAAGGGCGATGTCCTGGCACGGGTTGAGGGCAGCTACGACTGGCGGCCCACTCAGAGACTGATCCTGCAGCCGCGCGCTGAGCTAGAGCTTGCCGCGCAGGATATCCCGGAGAGCGACATTGGATCGGGGCTGTCGACGGGCGAGTTCGGGCTGCGGTTGCGCTACGAGATCCGCCGGGAATTCGCGCCCTATATAGGCGTCGCCTACGAACGCGCCTTCGGCGAGACTGGACGGCTGGCTCACGCGCATGGCGAGGCGGTGGACAGCACCCGGTTCATCGTGGGCCTGCGGGCTTGGTTTTGAGATTTCTCCGGCCGCCCCTTGACCCTCCCATCATGGGAATCCCCATCTCCAGCAGCGAGGTGATGAACAAGGAGATTTCGATGCTTCGCTACCAAGTCGACGACATGACCTGCGGCCACTGCGCTCAGGCGATCACCCAGGCCTTGAAGGGCCTCGACCCCCGTGCCGAGGTGTCAGTGGATCTAGGGCCTAAGCAAGTCGCGGTTACCAGCTTGTTCGCGTCAGAGCGGATCGAGCATGTGATCCGCGCTGCCGGCTACACCCCGCGCGCCGTCGAGACGGCCCCAAGCGCTACAAAAGGCGGTTGCTGTGGGAGTTGTTGAGGGGCGATGGAGCCCGAGCGCGTATATCAACAGGCGGGAACAGTGCAGGCCCCACCCATCGAGTTCCGCGCCAAGGGGAAGTTCCATGAACACTATCGCAAAATCCGCGCTGGCCGCAGTCGCGCTCACCGTTTTGAGCGCCGGCGCAGCCTTTGCTGCCGACTGCTGCTGCAAGGACAAGGACGTCAAAATGGCGTGCTGCGACAAGAAGCCTGAAGCGGCGCCCGCCCCTGATGCGCCGGCCCCGAAGCCCCAGCACCAGCACTGACCCAATGCGGCCGCGAAAGCGGCCGCACACTGCCGAGGCCGACATGATTTCTCGTAGAGCCCTTCTCGCCGGCGCTGGCTTGCTCACTCCGGCGATAGCGTTTGCGGCAAACCCGCCAATGACCGTCTACAAAACGGCCTCGTGCGGCTGCTGCGGTGGCTGGATCACGCTGATGCGGCGTGCTGGGTATCAGCCGAACGTTGTCGTGGTCGAGGATGTAGGGCCGCTCCATGAGCGCTACCGGGTCCCGGTCGAGTTGTCCTCCTGTCACCTCGCCACCGTCGGCGGCTATGTCACCGTGGGCCACGTGCCCGCGACTGATATCGCCCGCTTGCTGAAAGAGCGGCCAAAAGCGCTTGGGCTGACCGTGCCAGGCATGCCGCTGGGATCTCCCGGCATGGAGATGCCGGACGGCCGGAAGGAAGCCTACGACACCCTGCTGCTGCTACCTGCTGGCAAGACGCGGGTGTTCGCCAAGCACGCCTAGTATCCTAGTGGGCGGACGGCGGGGGCAGAGTCCCGAGCCATGCTATAAGGGTCAGCACCAGCAGGCCTAACCCCGCCTCGACGACAACGCTGCGGCTCAGCGCGGCTAAGGCGGAGCTTTCAGTTGCAGGCGTTTCGAGCGCTCGCCCCAAGGCTGGCGTCAAACGGTAGCGATTGGCGGCAGCAAGACCCACCATCGCCATAAACAGCAGGATTTTCAGGCTTAGAAGTCGTCCGTAGGGGGTGAGCCACAGGCCCTCGATTCGGTCGAGCCCTACCAGGATCGCGCTGTTCACGAGGCCGGTGAGAACCAGTGTGGCGACAAGCAGCGCCCCCATGCCCGAAAAGCCATGAAGTGCTCGGTGCAGCGCCGCCACGCTCTCCGCCGTTCCAGGCCGCGCGAGGAGCAGCAGGGCGAAAACCGCGAGCGCACCGAGCCAGAGGGCCGCCGCCCAACTGTGCACAATGTCGGCCGCCAGGTGCAGGGGGGCGATCGGCCCCTCGGTAGCGGCGCCGTGGCCCATCCAGGCGAAACTCGCCACAGCCACCGCCCCAAGCGCAGCCGTCAGGCCCCAGCTTGGAAGGCCGGGCTTGAGCACCAGGACAAGCAAGGCCGCTAGCCCGGCCGCGCCCGCTCGACAGATTGCCGCCTTGCCAAGGTCCATGCCCGTTAGGACCGCCACTAGGGTCTCCGGCTTGACGCCGTCGCGTATCGAGCCGGCGAGAATGCTGGCGTGGACCGGCAGCGAAAGGAGAGCGGCAATGGCCAGGAGGGCTCCGGCGCCCGCGAGCAGGGGGCGGGCCCAGGCAGTCTGCGCCGCCGATGCTGCCCCGGACCTTGGAAGGGCGTAGATGAAGAAAAGCGGCGATCCGAGAAGGATCATCGCTCCTGCATATTGCATCAGCCTGAGCACGATGACCGCAGGCTCGAGCACGTCAGCCCACCTTGAAGGCGACTTCACCCGCCATCTTGTGGCCGTCGGCGGCTGCCGCCGTGTAGACAATCTTGTACGCGCCAGAAGCCAGAGCAGTTTGCGGCGTGCCAACGATGCTCTTGCCATCCTTCGAGACTGTCGTCCGCACCGGGATCTTCATCCCGCCATGCTCAGGCATGGTGACTTTGAACTTGGAGAAGGCCGGGACCACCTTGTTGCTAAACGTCAATACGATCGTCTTGGGAGCCGTCTTTACGGTCGCGCCCGCGGCTGGATCCGAACTCACCAGATGGGCGTGAGCCCAAGCTGGGCTGTTGGCAAAGAGCGCTGCCGTCATGGTCAGGCCAGTAAGGCAAAAAAGTTGTTGTCGCATCTCAAGTCTCCAAACGGGTTGGCTCACAAGAAGACTACGCGGCCCCCGCCTATCGCCCCTCAATTGGCACACGCCGCTGGCACGTTGGGGTAAGTCCGGCGAGAGAGCGGATGCGCCTCGCCGGTGTTCCCAAGTCCCCTTACACGACCGTCGGAACTGCGTTTCAGCAAGACGAGGCTGACCTATCTCCCGCGCGTATATGCGGGAGGGCGGGGGCTAGAATGAAAGTCGTTCATCAGATTGGGCTTGAAACAACGCCCTTCCCCAACAGTCTGCCCGCGCTGACCTCGATCCGCTCTGCGCTGGCTCTGGGGGTCGTGCTCTTCCACTACCAATTACAATGGCCTTGGAACGCCATGGCTTGGACCAGCAATCTTCGATTGAGCTGGTCTCGGCGTCGACGCCTTCTTCATCTTATCTGGTTGCACAGTTTTCAGCGACTGGCGAACCTGCGTCGATACATGCCTGACTGGTGCGGCCAAGCTTGACGCAATGTCTACGCCACTAAGAGTCTGCCTCATAATGTTTCTGATTGTGATCAGAGGGTTGCGAGCCTTCGGGTCATGAGCTGGACCGATGCCATGAAGAGTCATGCCGTTGAGCTGTCGAGGGTCTTCTCGAAGTCCTTGGCCAGACGGCGGTTTCGGCCGAGCCGGGCGAAGGTGCGCTCCACCACCCATCGGCGGGGCAGCAGCACGAAGCCCTTGGCGGTGTCGGATCGCTTGATGATCTCGATCTTCCAGTCGCCACGTCAGGCCATGGCGTGTCGCAGCTTGTCGCCGGCGTAGCCGCCGTAGGCGAAGACCTGGCGCAGCTAGTTAGAGATGTCGCTCAGTCTGCCAGATAGAGATGTCGCCTGGCGCCGATTTACGGGTCGGGCGGCGGGCGGGCGTGGAGCTCTCACACCGCGCAGAGCCCGGCCGGCGACCGACGCAAGGGAAGGGGTGTTCGCCTTCCTGGACCTCACCGAGCGCGCCGCCAGGCGGGCGAGGCTCTGACGGGTTTGCGCGCCGCGAGCGGACGTTGGAAACTTCTCAGAAGGGTGGTCAGCGGACCTGCGTTCGCTCAATGATTTGAGCGTCAATCTCGGCAACTCGCGCTTCCAACTGCGCTAAGTAGGGTGCGCCGTGTTGCGCCATCTTGTCGGGCGAATACACCCAACGTTCATCATATGTCCGTAACGTACATTTCTGCCCGTTCTATGGCGTCACCCCTCGCAGGCACCGCAAGATCGCCGCCAAGATATCAACCCCAGACGAGGCCAACCCTCCAATAAATCCGCGACCCGGCGGTCCCAAAACTTCTGACGACGTACAGTCAGATCCGACCGGGTTCACGAAAAAATAGGATGCAAATATGTCGATTAATCAACTTGTTTATATAAGCCAAGCAACACGTAAGATGTCTCCAGAAGACCTCTCTGCGATACAGGAAACGGCAAAGAAAAACAATGCGCCACTCGACGTGACGGGTAGTTTGTTTTACAACGGCGGTTGGTTTTTGCAAGTATTGGAAGGTCCATTATCAACGCTCGATAAGCTATATGAAAAAATAGAACTCGATTCTAGGCACAAAAATTCGCGAGTATTGTACAACGAGCCGGCAAACTTCCGTACTTTCCCGCGCTGGAACATGAATATGACCAACTTAAACGACAGACAAGCCGACAAATATGATGAACTTGTCGAAGTCATCGAGGCGGCTCAAACAAACCGTAATATCGGATCGGCATCCCCAGCAGTGGCATTACTGAAGATTTTTAGAGGCTGAGCCGAAGGGCCCGAGTCCATCGGGTTGAAGGTTGTCGCGTTCACCGCCGAGGCTCGCTCTATCCTAGGCGAGAACGATGACGCGTTAGAGGCTGACCCGAAATGAAGTTGGGTGATTTCAGTCACTTGTGATTCTGTTGGAGATGCGAACCAACAACGGAATTTGACATGTGGACCGAAACCACCCGGCGCAAGCATGCCCGA
>NZ_JAFCSZ010000049.1:0-12975 GCF_049895765.1 Caulobacter sp. DWR1-3-2b1 | reverse complement strand
GGTCGGCGCCTTAAGACGCTCAAGGGCCTGACCCCCTACGACTTCATCTGCAAAATGTGGACAAAAGAGCCTGCAAGATTCAAGATCAATCCGATCCATCAAAGCCCGGGACCAAACATCACCTCGCGGCGACGGGCATTCCCCTGATCGCTCACCAGGGCGAGCCACGCAATTGCTGGCCGCCGGGCGACCAGATGACGACCAGGAACGATAAGGCCTATTTCAGCAACCACCCGGAATACCACATGTATCTCCACCCGGAGATGCCGCGCTATGAAACCCTGACGGCCAAGCGCGACAAAATGGTCGCCAATCACCCGAAGCTTCGCTTCGTCGGCGCGCACATGGGCAGCCTGGAGTGGAGCGTCGACGCGGCGGCGACGTTCCTGGACGCCCATCCGAACGCGGTGATCGAGCTGGCTGCCCGGATGGCGCAGATCCAGTATCAGTCGGTCCGAAACCACCAGAAGGTGCGCGACTTCTTCATCAAGTATCAGGATCGCATCCTCTACGGCACCGACCTCACGCTCAATCCCGGCGAGGACGCACAGGGGTTCAGGAAGGTGGCGCACGACTACTGGATGGCGGACTGGAAGTACTTGGCGACGGCCGAGACCCAACGCGTCGATGACATCGACGCCGATGCTCGCGGCCTGGCCCTGCCTCGGTCGGTGATCGACAGGATCTACTACGGCAACGCCAAGCGCGAGTTCTTCACCGGGCGTGAACACTGAACTCCAAGCCGATTGAAAAGAGGCTCCATGACCGTCCGTTCCCTGCTGGCCTCCGCCGCCGTCGCAAGCCTTCTCACCCTGTCGGCCCCCGCCCTCGCCCAAACCGGCCCCGTGGCCGACCCTCTGGCGGCCACCGGCAAATGGTCGATCCCCCAGCGGTCCCAGGCGCGCACCCCGCCCATGGGCTGGAATTCCTGGAACGCCTTTCGCACCGAGGTGGACGAGGCCAAGGTTGTGGGCGCGGCCCAGGTCCTGGTCGATAGCGGCCTGTCCAAGCTCGGCTACAACTATGTCAACATCGACGATGGCTGGTGGCTGGTGGCTGGTGGCTCAAGCGCCGGCAGTCGGACGGGCGTCTGGAAATCCGCACGGCGATCTTCCCGTCGGCCAGGATCAAGGGCAAGGACACCAGCTTCCGTCCCTACACTGACGCACTGCACAAGATGGGCCTGAAGGCCGGCATCTATACCGACATCGGCCGCAACACCTGCTCGCAGGCCTATGACCTGCATTCCCCCAACCCGCTCGAAGGCACGACGGCCGAACGCGAGGTCGGCCTTGAAGGCCACGTCGAGCAGGATATCGCGCTCTATTTCAAGGAGTGGGGCTTTGACTACATCTAGGTCGATGCCTGCGGCATCAATGTCTACGGCCCGGAAGCCGACATCGTGCGCAAGCATGCCTACACGCTGTCGCCGCCCCTGATCGACCAGATGTCGATCAGGGGCGGCGACGTGCCCGCCGTGCGAGCCCGCTATGTTGAAGTCGCTCAGGCGCTGAAGACCCACAATCCCGACGGCGACTACATCCTGGCGATCTGCAACTGGGGCTCGGCCGACGTCAGGTCGTGGGGCAAGAACGTCGGACACATGTGGCGCACCAGCGGCGACATCACGCCGACCTGGACGCGAATGCTGCACAATTTCGACAGCGCCTCGACCCGCGCGCTCTACGCCAAGCCAGGCGCTTGGAACGACCCGGACATCCTGTTCATCGGTCACGGCGAATTCGATCAGAACCACCTGATCGAGGCGCGTTCATATTTCGCGCTGTGGGCCATGATCAACGCGCCGCTGCTGATCAGCTACGACCTGCGCCAGGCCCCGCAGAGCCTGATGGACATCTGGGGCAATGCCGACATCGTGCGGCTCAACCAGGACCCCGGCGGCCACCAGGGCGTCATCGCCTACGCCTCGGACGATGTGCAGATCATCGTCAAGACCCTGGCGAACGGCAAGAAGGCCGTGGCCCTGTTCAACCGGGGTCTGGGCAAGACCGACGTGACCCTCACCGCCGCCCAGTTGAAATTCGCCGACGACGCCCCGGTACAGCTCAAGAACCTGTGGGACAAGTCTGCTCCGCCAGCATTCACCGGGGCGACCAACTTCACGCTGGAGCCGCGCCAGACCCTGGTCTTCGAGGCCTCTGGCCAGCGACAGCTCAGCGACGGTGTCTATCTGTCGGAAACGTCCCGCGACGTGAACGTGGCGGTCGATGGCGTGATTGCCCCCGAGGCCGATCCGGTCATTCACCGAATGTGCAACGCCTGGGGCGAGACCCGCGGCTCAGGCGAGCGCCCGACCTATGCCGGCTGGGGCGGGGCCCAGGCCGACGCGATGCCTTACGACCAAGCCCTGCGTATCGACGGTCAAGGCTTTGACACCGGCATAGGGGTGTTGGCCAATTCCCTCATCGAGGTGAGCAACACGGGCCATACACGCTTTGAGGCCCGGGTTGGGGTGGATGACTCCACGCGCAATACCAGGGACAAGGTGCGCTTCGCCGTCTATGGCGACGGCAAGCTCTTGGCCCAAAGCCCGCCGATGGGCCTGAGCAAGGCTCCACATGCGCTCACCGCCGACATCAAGGGCGTGCGCATCGTCGAGATCGTCGCCCGATCGGTGACCGCGACCAGCGACCTCCCCCTGATCGTCACCTGGGGGGCGCGGCTCTGCGCCGCTAAGCGCGTCAGGCCTTATAGAGGCTGATCCCCAGCTGCGCCGCCGCCTGGTCGATATAGTCCGGCGCGGCGGCGTCGGTGATCAGGACATCCAGGTCACCGACATCGATGATGCGGTGAAGACAGACCCTGCCGAACTTGGATGCGTCGGTGACCGCGATGATCTCACGCGCCGTCTCGACCATCTTGCGGTTCAGCTGCGCCTCGGCTTCGTGGTGGGTGGTGATGCCGAGCTCGACGTCAAAGCCGTCAACACCCAGGAAGAGCTTGTCCAAGAGCAGATCTTCCAGCGCCGCCACGGTCTGGGCGCCATAGGCGCGCGTCGCGACGCCGTGTTCTTCGAGATAGTGCAGATCCTTGCGGATGGTCTGCATCGATACCCCAAACTGCTCAGACAGGGGCGTGACCTGAACGCTGCCGCGGGTTCGGAGCATAGCCGTGATTTCGCGACGGCGTTCGGACGTGTCGCGCATCACCTTCACCGAGCCATCCGCCATAGACCGCATCTCCTGACCCAGCTGCGGCGACGCGGCACGGCTTTCGGCATTAGCGTGCATCAGCGTGCCGTCTAAGTGCTTCATCGTTAATTGTACGACAAAGCTGCCCCACTTGGCTTCCAGCAGCGCCATTGCGACGCTTTGGCGTTACGAACTGATGGAAAACGAAGGCAACTTTCCGGTCCAAGCCTAATTCGGCTTGCCGCAGCGGAGCTCGTCATCGGTGCGTTTGTGACCAGCAAGGGCCTAGGCGTTGGTTGACGAAGGTCTGGCTCGGCCGCCCTTGCTCCCCGCCTCGCTCGCAAGCTCTTTGCTCCGAGCGAAACTGCGCTTCTCAGCAGGTACGCTTGCACCGCCTTTAGCAGCGATAGCGCGACGCTGCTCTGGGTCCATTGCCGCGAAACCACGACGCGCCTTCTTCGGGGCGCTTTCAGTCTTTTGCATAACTTGTCCTCCTCGATGTCTAAGGCGGCAGAAACTCAATAGTTCCCGTGGGATAGAGCTATATATGACCCTTCTCCGCTCAGGGGTCGCGGCGCCGTCTTTGAGCCGTCGAATGTGTCCGGTTCCAACTGTAGCGCTGGGAGCGGCACGATCGACATTGTGGAATGTCGCTAGAGCGGAGCTTCAAGTACCGGGCAGTCGGGCCGGATCAACTGGCCGGAATGACGTCCACCGCCACCGTAATGACCTGGGCGCCAGGCCCGAGCACAACGCCGCCGATGGGCGCCACGTCGGCATAGTCTCGGCCTTTTGCCAGAACAATGTGGTCCTCGGCCACGACCAGGGCGTTGGTCGGATCGAAGCCTATCCAGCCGTCCGCCCCGCCGCACCACAGGGCCACCCAGGCATGGGTGGCGTCGGAGCCCTCCAGCCTTGGCTTGCCGGGAGCGGGATAGGTGCGCAGGTAGCCACTGACATAGGCGGCAGGCAGCCCCAGGCCCCGCAGGCCGGTGATCATGATGTGGGCGAAATCCTGGCAAACGCCGTGGCGCGCGTTGAAGGCCTCGATGGCGGGCGTCGAGACCTCGGTCGATTGCGGATCGTAGGTGAACTGGCTCTTGATCCGGCAGGCCACGTCGAAGGCCGCTTCCACCACGGGGCGTCCGGGGGTGAAGCTCTCGGCGACGTAAGCGGTGATCGCCGACTGCAGGCTGGTCGTCGCCGTCGGATAGAGAAAATGCACCGGCGAGGCGATATCGAGCGATCTGGAGGCGAAGGCCGCTTCCCGCACGGTTTCCCACGGAACGCCGCCCAGGGCCCCGACGGGTCGGGGTCGCGTTACATCCACGTTGGAGCGGGCGAGGATCTTCAACGACCGGTGCGGCGTCTCGATGGTGGCGGTGACGACCTGCTCGCCAAACTGCCCGACATGCTCGTCCAGCCGGATCGGCCGTGGCGTGATGGTCAGATGGCTGTCCAGGACCGCCTGGTCCGCCCCCTGCCACGGCGCGAGGCGCAGCGCGCAGCGCGCGAAGGTCACGGGCTTCTCATAGAGATAGGTCGTCAAATGGCGCACCTGATAGATCACGCCAGACCGCCCAGCTTCTTGGTCGGCGTCGCGTTCGACCCCTGCAGGAAATAGCGGTCAGTGATCGCATTGGAGAACGCCATCAGCAGGCGCTCGATCTCCATCGCCCTCTCGGTGTCCAGATCGGCGGCGTCGGCGGTTTCGACCTGGCTGGCCAGATGGACCATCAGCCGGGTCGGCTTTTCCGGCATGCCGTCGTCTTGCAAGGTAGGCAAGCAGGCCAGGTGCGTCTTCAGGGTAAGAATTTGGAAGGCTACCGAGCGCGGATTGAACGGGTCCAGGGACACCATGTCACGCACAGGACCCAAGGCCATCCCCTCCAGGTAGCGTGAGCGATAGGTGATCTGGCTGTCGATCAGGTCGAGCAACAGGTCCAGATCGTCCAGGGTCGCGTCGTCACTGGCCAATTGGCGCATCATCCGGCAGGTGTTGACGCCGCGTTCGATGCGGCCGCCCATATCCAGAAAGCGCCAACCCGCCACCCGGTTCATGTTTTCCTGGGTCAGGCCCGATAAGGCCGACAGGGTTTGCAGCGCGCCCTCGGCGCGCGCCAAGCCTTCGGCCTCGGTCAGCGCCTCCTGGCGCCGACCCTTGAGTCGGTCTTCCAGGTTGAGCAACAGCTTCCAGAAATCTTCCGACAGCCGCTCGCGCATGGTGGCGGCTGTACGGCGGGCCGCCTGCACGAGACGGATCACCGAACCATAGGCCGCCTCGTCATAGAGGGCGGCGGAGACGAAGTCGGCGACCTGATCGCCATTGGCGGCCTCGTCGACAGCGCCCCACTCGACCAGCAGGCCTCGCAGTTTCGACAGGGTCTCGCCGGCCCCATGCATGGCCGCGTCGGAGTCCATCAGACTGGTGCACAGGCTCCGCACCAGTCGCAGGGTGGCCTCCGCTCGTTCCAAATAGCGCCCGAGCCAGAACAGGTTGTCGGCCGCGCGGCTGGGCAGATGCCCCATGATCCGGCGCACCTTGACCTCGTCACGATGGGCCAGCAGCGAGATGCGCTCGACCGGCCGCTCCGAGAGCACCCAGACGTCCGCCGCCTGGGCGCCCTGACCCATCGACAGGGCGCGGGCGTCAGGCTGGTCCGAGATACGGCAGAAGCCGCCGGGCATGACCTTCCACCCGTCGGCGGTGGCGGTGGCGTAGACGCGCAGGACGAACGGGCTGGGCCGCAGCTCGCCGCCGCGCCAGGCCGGAGTTGTCGACAGTCGCACGACCTCCTGGCCGACATAGTCAACCGGCCGCGCGTCCATCGCCGCCAGCAACGACTCGCGCTCGGCGGGCGCGAGATCCGCGAGCATGCGCGGCCCTTGGGCCAGGGACGCATGACCCTGTCCGCTGAAAGCACGGGCGATGGCCAGGGTGTCGATGTTGCGGTGAACCTGCCGGCGTTCGGACGGCTGGCCGCACCACCATGTGGCGACATTGGGCAGTTTCAGCGGCTCGCCCAGCAGGCGGTGACTGAGGGCGGGAAGGAACCCCAGCAGGGCTCGCGACTCGATCAGGCCGGAGCCGGGCATATTGGACACCACCACTCCCCCGGCCCTGATCGCATCAAGCAACCCCGGGACCCCGAGGCGGGAGGCGCTGTTCAGTTCCAGAGGGTCGATGAAGTCGGCGTCGACCCGTCGCCACAGGACGTCGGCCCGCTTGAGGCCGGCGATGGTGCGCACATAGACTTGGCCGTCGCGCACGACCAGATCGTCGCCTTCGACCAGAAGGAAGCCCAGATAGCGGGCCAGATGGGCCTGCTCGAAATAGGTCTCGCTGAAGGGGCCAGGGCTGAGCAGACAGATGCGGGGGTCGCTGCGGTGGGCCGCCTCCGTCAGGCTGGTCCGGAAGTCACTAAAGAACGGTGCGAGCCGATGTACGTTCATCGCGTTGTAGAGATTGGGGAAGGCGCGCGACAACACCATCCGGTTCTCGAGCGCATAGCCCGAGCCGGACGGCGCCTGGGTGCGGTCATCGAGCACCCACCAGCGACCATCGGGTCCGCGCCCCAGGTCGGCGGCATAGAGATGCATGGCCCGGCCGCCGGCGGGCTTGACGCCGCGCATGGCCCGCACGAAATCAGCGCCGCCCGTCACAGCCGCGGCCGGCAGATGGCCTTCACTGATCAGGCGGGCGTCGCCATAGAGGTCAGTGAGCACGGCCTCGAGCAAAGTCGCACGTTGGGCCACGCCTTCGGCGATCACCGCCCATTCGCGCTCGTCCAGGATCAGTGGCAGCGGGCTCAGCGGCCAGATGCGTTCGTTGTCGTCGCCATAGATCCGGTGTGACACCCCGGCGTCGCGGATGTGGCGGGTCGCCAGGGCGAAGCGATCCTCGAACTCGCCCTCGGGGAATTCCGCCAGCGCCCCGAGAAACCGCAACCAGGCGTCTGGCGTCGTCCCGTCTGGCTGGATGAGCTCGTCAGGAACGTTGGGCAGCCGTCGATAGCCGCTGAGCCAGGCGTCCAGGCGAGTCTGAGAGGCCGCTTGGGCGGCGTCCCGATCTTGCACGGCGGAGTGGTCAGCGGGCAACGGGCGTCCTCAAGTCCAGGGTCAGCGGGAACTCGGCGGAGCGATGCTCGACCGGCATGACGATAGCCCCCGGCGTGTGGCCGTGTTCCTGGAACCGCGCAAGGCGCCGCGACTGAGCCTCATAAGAGTTCACCGGGAAGGTGTCGTAGCTGCGGCCGCCCGGATGGGTGACGTGATACACGCACCCCCCCAGCGAGCGTCCATTCCAGCGATCGAGGATGTCGAAGGTCAAAGGCGCATCGACCTCGCGTAGCGGATGCAGGCCGCTATGTGCCTTCCAGGCCTTGTAGCGCACGCCCGCGACGGCCTGACCCGAAACCCCGGTCGAGGTCATCGGCAAGGCCCGACCGTTGCAGGTGATGAGGTGTCGCTCGGGGATGAAGCCTTCGGCTAGGACCTGAAGACGTTCCACCGAGGCGTCGACGAAGCGCACGGTGCCGCCGCCAGAATTTTCCTCGGCCATCACGTGCCAGGGTTCAAGGGCATGGCGGATCTCCAGCTGGACGCCGCCATGCTCGACCCGACCATGGGCGGGAAAGCGGAATACGCGCTGGGCCTCGAACCAGATCGGGTCGAAGTCATAGCCTGCCCCGCGAAGGTCGCTCAGGACACCCAGGAAATCGGTCCAGACGAAATGCGGCAGCATGAAACGGTCGTGCAGCGCGGTGCCCCAGCGGACCAGAGGTCCGTCCTGCGGCTCTCGCCAGAACCAGGCGACCAGAGCCCTGATCAGCAGCTGCTGGGCCAGGCTCATCCTGGCTTCCGGCGGCATCTCGAAACCGCGAAATTCGAGCAGGCCAAGTCGCCCAGCCGGGCCATCGGGGGAATAGAGCTTGTCGATACAGATTTCGGTGCGGTGGGTATTGCCCCCAACGTCGGCCAGCAGGTTGCGGAACAAGCGATCGACCTGCCAAGGCGACGGAGCTTCGCCCGCGCCCGGAGCGGGCACGGCCGCCATGGCGATCTCAAGCTCGTACAGGGCGTCATGCCGCGCCTCATCGACCCGCGGCGCCTGGCTGGTTGGCCCAACGAACAGACCAGAGAACAGATAGGACAAGGAGGGATGCCGCTGCCAGTAGAGCAGCAGGCTCTTGAGCAGGTCTGGACGGCGCAGGAACGGCGAGTCGGGCGCCGTGGCGCCGCCGACCACCACATGGTTGCCGCCCCCGGTCCCGGTGTGACGACCGTCGATCATGAACTTGTCCGCGCCCAGGCGGGTGCGACGCGCCTCCTCGTAGACGCCGGTGGTGATGTCCACGGTCTGGCGCCAGCTGGCGGCGGGATGGACATTGACCTCGATCACGCCCGGATCGGGGGTGACCTTGATGGTGTTGATGCGTGGGTCGCTGGGCGGCGGGTAGCCCTCGAAGCGAAGGATCTGGCCCGTCGCCGCCCCGAGCGCTTCGACCTCGGCGACCAGCTCCAGATAGTCCTCGGCGGTCTCGACTGGCGGCATGAACACATAGAGCAGGCCGTCGCGCGGTTCGAAGATGATGGCGGTGCGCACATGGGGCGACGTCGCCGCAGTCTCCGCCGGGGATTTGCGCAGGTGCCCGTGGGCCGGCAGTGGGTCGCGCGGCTCGAAGGGATCGCGCTCCACGATGGAGGGATAGTCCTCGGGCGACAGTTTGGGCAGATCGCCCAGGGGCAGACGAAAGCCGATCGGAGAGTCGCCGGGAACCAGGAACATCCGGCCGCGCCGCAGGCTCCAAGCTTCGGTCATCCAGCCGCTATCCTGGCCGGTGCGCCAGCGGCGGATCGGCAGCACATAGCCTCGCGGTCGGGTGGGACCGCCGTCGAACGCCTTCAGCAGCCGAGCGCGCGCTTCCGGATCATCGATCGGCAGGTCTTCATCGTCGAAATTGGTCGGAAGCGCGCCTTCCTTGCCCATCCAGTGCAAGGGGTCCTCCAGAGCGGTGAGCACGCAACCCGGGTCCAGACCCAGGACCTCGGCGAACTGCGCGGCGAAGCGCGAGGCCTGCGGCGCCCCGGTCGGTTTGCCGCGCGAACCCAGACTTGGCTCCCGGCCGATCGCCTCTGGATCGCGCCAGATCGGCTGGCCGTCGGCGCGCCAGTGGAGCGCGAAGGACCAGCGGGGCAGAGGCTCGCCAGGATACCACTTGCCCTGGCCGTGGTGCAGCAACCCACCGGGCGCGAAGCGGTCGCGCAGACGCCGGATCAGGTCATCGGCGAGACGGCGTTTGGTGGGGCCGACGGCGTCGGTATTCCATTCCGCCGCCTCGAAATCGTCGATCGAGCAGAAGGTCGGCTCGCCGCCGAGGGTGAGGCGCACATCCTGTTCGGCCAGGTCCCTGTCCACAGCCTCGCCCAGGGCGTCGAGGGCGGCCCATCGCTCGTCTTCGAACGGCTTGGTGATGCGCACCGGCTCGATCAGCCGGGTCACCGACATGTCGAACTCGAACTCCACCTGCGCGGGTCCGACCACGCCGGTGATCGGCGCCGCGGAGCGATAGTGAGGCGTAGCCGCCACCGGGATGTGCCCCTCCCCGCACAACAGGCCCGAGGTCGCGTCCAGCCCGATCCAGCCGGCGCCGGGCAGATAAACCTCGGCCCAGGCGTGCAGGTCGCAAAAATCGACCGTTGTGCCCGACGGACCGTCCAGCGCGTCGATATCCGCCTTCAACTGGATCAGGTAGCCGGACACAAAACGCGAGGCCAAGCCGAGCTTGCGCAGGATCTGCACCAACAGCCATGCGCTGTCGCGACAGGACCCCGACGCCAGGGCGAGGGTCTGTTCGGGCGATTGGACACCGGGATCCATGCGAACCAGATAGCTGATCTCGCGCTGCAGACGGGCGTTCAGGTCCACCAGGAAGTTGATAGTGCTTGAACTGGAGGTCTCCAGGGTCTCGACATAGGCAGCCAGGGCGGGACTGTCGTCGTCGCAGACGAGATAGGGGGCCAGCTCGCCGCCCAGTTCGTCGGGATAGGCGAAGGGCAAGGTCTCGGCATAGGGCTCGACGAAGAAGTCGAACGGATTGACGACCGACATTTCCGCCGTGAGGTTCACCTCGACGGAAAATTCGCTGACGGGGGCGGGAAACACCAGCCGGGCTAGCCAGTTGCCAAACGGGTCCTGCTGCCAGTTGATGAAATGCTGAGCAGGCGTGATCTTCAGGGCGTAGCTGGGTATCCGCGTTCGCGTGTGCGGGGCCGGTCGCAGCCGCACGACCTGAGGCCCCATCTCGACAGGACGGTCATAGCGGTAGCGCGTCAGATGGTGGAGGGCGACGGTGATGGACAAGCTGTTCTCCAAAGACGCATGGATCTTGCGCCATGCGGCCTTCACATGCGCAAGACATAACTAGCCTTGCCAGCCGAGCATCTGGCCGCCAGCCAAATGTCGCCTTAATGGCTTGGTCGCCGATCAGAACGGCGATCGCGCCCTGATCTCGGGGCTCGCCACGCCCGTCGTGTCCACCACGTGGACCGGCAGTCCCTCGGCCGCCGTTTCGTAGCACCACACCCGGAACCCCATCAGAAAGTGAGGTCCAAACGAGCTCAACATCGCCACATCGGCCGCATCGCGACCATGCGCCACCACGATCCGGCCGACGCGCCGCACGTTGTTGCGAGGGTCGAAGGTGTGCCACTGACCGCCGAGATAGACCTCCATCCAGGCGCAGAAATCCATCGGATCGGCCACCGCGACACCAATGTCGCCCAGATAGCCGTTCACATAGCGGGCCGGAATGTTCATGCAGCGGCAAAGCGTGACGGCCAGGTGAGCATAGTCCCGGCAGACGCCGGTGCGCTCGGCGTGAGCGTCATAGGCCGTGCGGGTCGCGCGGGCATTCTGATAGTCGAAGCCGATGTGCTGGTGCGCGTAGTCGCAGATGGCCTGGACCCGGGCCCACCCGGGCGGGACCGCGCCGAACAGGTTCCAGGCCATCTGGCTGAGGCGATCCGTCTCGCAGTAACGGCTGCCCATCAGGTAGATCAGGCACTCGTCAGGCAGGTCGGCGACGGCATGCTGCTCGGCGTCGGGTTCGTAGGCGTCCAGCGCGCCGTTGGTCTCGATGACGCTGTCGCTCCACAGGGTCAGGTTTCCGGCAGGCGCTACGAAACGGCGGCAGGCGTTGCCGAACATGTCGCGATAGGTCGAGCTCTCGATCGGCGGTGTCATGAAGAAGGATTCCGGAATGCGGATATCCGCCTCACGCCCCTCACGAATGCTCAACAGGGTGACCATCGCCGTGGGCTGCTGACAGTTGACCGTTATTTCGTAGCCGTAGCGAATGAGCATTGTCGCCTCATAAGGAGATGTCGCCGCATGCGGCACGCGACAAGGCACGAGGGCGACAATGCGCGTGCAAACGCGCGACGGCCGACCGGGATGCGCTCTTCTGGCTGAAAAACGCCCGATCTAACAGAGATAGCGCGCTACGGAACGACATCCACCCGTATGCCTAAAGACCGGTCACATCGCCCTCGCTCTCCGTAGGCAGATAGGACTGGCGCGGGACCGCCCGACGCGCTCGCAACCGTCCTTCAGCTTTCTGCTTCCGTAGCGCCGATGCGCCATGAGCAAGCCCCCGACGCGACCGACGGCGAAATTCGTCGTGAACCTCCTGCGCTGCCGGCAAGAACGGGCTCCAGTCTCAAAGCGCGGACGCGGGGACTCCCCACAAACGATCTAGCGCGGTCCACGAATTCAAATGACGCGTCGCGCGATGAGCTGAGCTTTGGTCTGAATTTCCAGTCTAATTCTGCGGCGCCGGCGTTTGGCGCGGTCCGGAAGGCGCGTGTTGCGGCAAGCGCGGCAAACCACCGATCATGCCGTCGGGACGCGCCTTGGCGAGCATGCGCTGGTAGGCGGGCCGGGCCTCGATCTTGGCCTTCCAGGCCGCGACGTTGGGGAATTGCGAGACCTCGACCAGGTTCAGGCCCGTGGCCGCATTGAGCGGGAACATCATCATGATGTCCGCGCCGGAGAATGCGGGGCCGCCAAACCAGGGATGCTTGGCAAGGAAGTCTTCCGCGAACTGGACAACGGCCTCGGAGTCGACGAGGCGCGAGCGTTGCTTGGGCGGTTGCGCCATCCAGGCCCGATAGTCAGAGAACAGGCGCGCCGCCAGGCTGCCTTCGGCAAAGTGCATCCACATCAGGTAGGCGGGATAGTCCCGGCTATCCAGCTTGGGTTGGAGCCTTCCTGGCGCGTGCCGGTTCAGGATCAACTCGATGATCGCGCCGGACTCGACCAGGATCTGGTCGCCATATTTCACGGTCGGCGCCATGGGGACTACCGGGCTGAACTCGCGGATCAGCGCCATCGAACCGGCCAGATCGCCGCGCTTGAACTTCAGGTCGTAGGGGAGACCGAGTTCCTCCATCAGCCAGACGAGCCGTTCCGATCGGCGTCCCTCCAGATGGTAGATCGTCACCGGCGGCATAGGCGCGGCGGGCTTGGCGCTGGCCTTCGACGCCACGAGCGGCGCGGCGGCCAGGCCGGCCAAGGCGCCCAGTGACGCGCGGCGTCCCATAAGCTTTTTCATGTGGCTCTCCTTGAGAGTGGCTTGGTTGGAGAAAAATGGGGCGAGCCGGGAGCTGACCACACCGCTCGCGACAGCGCGGTCCGCCTCGCCCTAGATGTTTGGTCCCGGACTTTGATGGTGCACTATTTTCCGATGGTTGGAAGGATGCGTTATGGGGCAGGTACACCACGGGAGCGCCACAACGACAGCGGCTGTCCGTCGAGCGATAC
>NZ_JAFCSZ010000048.1:0-13180 GCF_049895765.1 Caulobacter sp. DWR1-3-2b1 | reverse complement strand
TTGTCGCGCAGCAGGCCTTCGACCCCGGCCTCCATGAACCGCGCCTGCCAGCGCCAGACGGCCGTCTTGCTGACGCCGGCCGTGCGCATGATCTCCACCGTGCCCAGGCCATCGGCCGTGGCCAGCACGATCTGGGCGCGCCAGACATGCTTCTGCGGGCGGTTGCGGTCATCGATGATCGCCCGCAAGCGCTTGCGATCGGTCGGGCTCAGATCAACGGTGACGCCAGTACGCATCCCGCAGATGCGCATGGCCAAAAGCCCAAGGGAATCCCAACAAGGACTCTTACGTCCCGATCAATCCACTAGCAAAGTCGCCTGTGGCCCTAAGTTGGCCCACAACCCGCCAGCCAGAACGCTTGCCGCCAAGACCGTAACGCCAGTGACGAGATTGAACACGCCGAAGGCGGTGCCTCGAAGGCGCTCGGGCGCAGCATCGGCGACCAGGGCGGAGAGAAGGCCTTGCGTCACCCCCATGTGCACGCCCCAAAGCGCGACGCCGAACAGCACGCCGCCGATCCGACGAGAGGAACGCCAGCGCCAGGAGCGCACGCCGATCCATTCGGTCCGAGAGCGCCCCGGCCGGGGCGGCCACGGCGGCGTAAAGCAGGTTCATGACGACTAGGACCAGCGGGATCAGAGCCGGGCGGAGGCCTACGTCTAGAGCATTTTCCGATAAGTGTGAAACGGTTATCGGATCGAAAAATGCTCTAAACTTCTGATTTAGAGCCCTTTTCGTCCGACCCTGATGAAGCCATCAGGTCGGAAAGGGCTCTAGCGCCCTTAGCGCCAGGAAAGCTTCGCTGAACCGGGCCAGCGTGAACACCGCACCGATCGCGATGACTGACCAGAACGGCCTGCCCATGTCGCGGATTTCTTGCAAGCGGATCGGGACCCGAGCTTGGCCGAGCGCGTGAGGCCGTTTGGGCTCTGCTATGCCGAAGATCATCAGCAGCACCGCAATTACCGCAGGGACGACGGCCCAGGCGAACACCCCGCGGATGTCCCCCCAAAGACCAGCATCAGTCCCATCGCCACCATCGGTCCTAGGAACGCGCCGACGGTGTCCAGCGCCTGCCGCAATCCGAAAGCTGCGCGGCGCGCGCCAGGTTCGGTGATGTCCGCCACTAGGGCGTCCCGGGGCGCTCCGCGTGTGCCCTTGCCGATCCGATCGGCGAAGCGGGCCCCCAGCACCTCGAAGGGCGTCACCGCCAATGGGAACACCGGTTTGGAAAGCGCGCCCAGGCCGTAGCCGAGCACCGCCAAGAGTTTACGCTTGCCGAGCCGGTCGCTGATCCAGCCGGAGAACAGCTTGGTGATCGACGCGGTCGCCTCGGCGACGCCTTCTATCAGGCCGACGAGGGCGACGCTTGCGCCCAATGTACCGACAAGGAAGACCGGCGGCAGGCTGTGGATCATCTCCGAGGAGATATCCATAAACATTGACACGAAGCCGATGGCCCAGACGCCGCGTGGGACGGCCCTCAGGCCGCCGCCCCCGCCATCGGTGTCTGGCCGATTGCAGTGGCCAGGGTGAAGGTCCGGTCGCCAATGTCGCCGGTGTTAATGTCGCCGGTGTTGTCGATCGCAAGGCCCAGAGTCAGCTTGCGCCCGCGCTCGGCGTCATTGACCGGCGTTGCGACGAGCTTGGCGGAAAGTGAGTTGCCGATCTGGTAGCGTGGCTCGACCTTGTTGAAGGAGCCACGATTATCCATGGCGGCCATCTGCAGGGTCAGCTTGTGGGAGAGGGCTTTCTGAAACTGGAGCCCGAACTGCGTGCCAAAACTTGCGACCGAGCCATGCTCCTCGAGGATCAAGGAGCGGTTGATCGTCGGCAGATTGCCTGGCGAAAGGTTATCGTCGCGCGAGAGGATATGGGTGTCCTCGCCGACCAGCAGCCGGAATTGACCGGGGTCGTCCACGTCCTGCAGAGCCAGGAATGCATTCTCTAGGTTTCGCCGACCGAAGCCCTCACGCCCGCCGAATCCATTGTCGAAGAAGTCCGTGTCGGTGAGGTCGATCTCATAAACGAAGGCCGGCCGCAGGCGCTCCGTCACGCGGGGGAAATCGAACTCCGCTCCCTGTCGAAAGCGCCGGAACGAGTCGGGGCCGTTCGGGTCGATGATCCGTTCGGCGAAGCCCCAGGTCGTGACCTTGAAGTCGCCCGACTGATACACGAAGCCCGCGTCAGGGTTAAACGCCCACCCCGAAATCGTGGGCGCGGCAGCCTTCGGCGGCTCTATGGGCGTCTGTGCTTCCTCGGCGAGCGCTGGACCCGCAAGGGCGGCGGCGATGGCGAGTAAGGCGAGGCCAAATGGGCGCATCACCAGAACAGCCCGTTCTTGCCCGGCGCCTTGCGCCGCCGGCGATAGAGCTCGAGATAGACGATCAAGCCCGTGATGCTGAGCAGGACCAGGGCTGAGCCCCAGAACACACCCAAGACCACGCCGGGTTCGCCCAGGATCTCGCCGCTGTGGATGCGCAGGATCAGCGACTCAGCCTCGTGCTCTTCGTCCTTCAGCAGCTTTCCGTCGCGCAGATCGACCGTAATCTTCCGGCCGGGCTCACCCGGGAAAGTAACGACGCCGTTGGGCTCGTCGCCGGCCAACTGCAGCTCGATCGAGGCGATCGGCCGGTTTGGCGCCCGCGCGTGGGCGACTTCCAGAGTCTTGGCCAGCATCGGGGCATAGGCGTTGAGGGGCATAGCAAGGCCAGTCGGCGCGCCCCGGTCGCGGTCTTCGTCCTCACCGGTGAGCCGCTGGACTTGCAGGATCACGCCTGTGGTCGCGACGATCATCAGGAACGGGGCCGCTACCAAACTGACCCATCTATGAATTTGCCTCATCAGGGGCTTCCAATCCTTCGTGCGTGTAGACGTCTTGGGCGAAGCCGGCCTGGGCGGTTTGGCATATCGCCAGGGTCTGCCGGGCAGCCTCGCGCCTTGTGGCGGGAAAAAAGTCCCGGGCTTCGATCTTCGCCAACCAAGCGGTGAGCTTTTGGCAATCGTCTTCGATCTCCTCCAACTCGGCGAAGGTGAATTTCGCTAGCCGCCGTTCTTTCTCGATCTCGACAAGCAGCGCCAAGCTACGGTCCTCGAACTCCGCGTATTCCCGAACGCGATCGGCCTGGAAGCGCTCGATCACTGCCGAGTCGCCGTCATCAAGGGTGTGGGCTGCGAACCGCTGCCTGACCGCCCTGCGCCCGTATGGCTTCGGCTAGGTGCCTGAACAGCGTCGCGTGCGCTTCGCCTGCTGGCAGCACCCAAGCCCCGGTCATGGAGCCAACAGCCCCCGCGGCGCGAAGACGGCGCCACAGCGCCACCCGCGCGCTCGAAGGCGAGGCTGGCAGCTGGGCTAGGAACATCAGCCATCGCGGGGCTTTTGCATCTGACATGCAACACGTGTTTCAGAAGGCGGGGGCGGGGGCGGAGGCAACACCTGTTGCATCAATCTTCGGACTTCGTGCTCAGTTGGCGTGTCGGCGACACGCACACCGTTCGTTCTCAAGGCCGTTTTCTGGCGCACAAACCTTGAGGTAAGCCCTGGGTCAGGAAGGCGGGAAGGCGTGGTGATGGCGTCAGAAATGGCGAATGTTCATCGTCCGTTCTTTCTGCCGCATATTAGCGCACAAACCTTGAGGTGAGCCCCACCTGCCCGCCATTCTGAGAGCCTTCGCGCGCAGCCACCCGAGCATCACGCTGGCGGTGACAGCTGACTACACCGCAAACCTTTTGGATCAGCTCTCCCGGGGCCTGCTCGATCTCGCGCTGATCAAACGCGAGCCAGTAGGCCCCGAGCTGGGGGTTCGAGTTTGGCGCGAGCCTTTGGTATGGGTCGCGCTGGACGCCGCGATCCTTGAGGCGCCATCTCTCCCGCTGATCATTGCGCCCGTCCCGGACATCTACCGCAAGCGGGCTTTGGCGGCCTTGCAGGACGCGGACATTCCCTTCCGCGCCGCCTTCACATCGCCCAGCTTGGCGGGCCAGATGGCAGCCCTTCGAGCTGGTCTCGGCGTCGGCCGTCTTGCCACTCGCCATGGCTCCGCGCGAACTCATCGTCATTGGCGAACCGTTGCCCAGGCTCGCCGACAGTGAAATCGCCCTGGTGACCGCTCGCGGCGCAGCCGATGGCCCGGCCAAGCTTTTGGCGCAGGAGGTTCTGCGCACCCTCGAGCGGGGATTGCCGGCGCCGTAAAGCGCGCGCGGCATGACCAGAGACGGGGTTCAGAGGCTGCGGCGTCCTCCCCATCCCAAATGAATGATCAACTTCCATAAGCGATGATTATGGACGGTATTGTCTCTTCTCATTGGCGATGTGGCGCGGGGCTCGGCAGGATGCCAAAGCATTCCGGGCCCCTCTGGCGATCATTGTGATCGTGATGTCGGATTGCATCGGGTGCGCTCGATGATGGGGTCCGGCTTCAATCTCCCTGTTTCGAACACCGACGCCTTAGCGTCGAGCGCGCCCTCCTCGAGAAGGAGCGGCTCAATCATGTCCACCATACTTGCGCGTCTACGTCGCCTTGGCCTGCTGGTGCAAGCGGCGCTCACGTCTCCCAAGCTGAGGCGCAACCGTCGCGCGCTTCGGGTTGTCCGGCACAACAGGCCTTCGGGCTCCGGGACCTTGCAGTTCAGCGCACCGACGCTCCCGCTGACCTTCGTCTGGGGGCGCGCCCTGGCCCTTCAGCCGGCCAGAGCGCGCACACGCTAGAGCATTTTCCGATAAGTGTGAAACGGTTATCGGATCGAAAAATGCTCTAACCATCTGATTTAGAGCCCTTTTCGCCAGACCCTGATGAAGCCATCAGGTCGGAAAGGGCTCTAGCGCACCATCCGTCAAAATCTGGCCTGTTCAGGAGACGCTAATGACATATTCAACCCGAAAGCACCGGACTCCCCCTGCCGTCTCGACGACCGACGTCTGGACTCCAGGCGATGAGATCGAGATGGACGCGCTGATCGCCGCCTGCGCCCTCGTGGCTCAGGCCGATGGTTGGGTCACGCGCGACGAACGCCAGCGCATGGTGGAACGCATGCGCAGATCGCCTGCTGTCGCAGTGTTTGGCGTTCAAGAAGTTCTGCTGGGCTTCGAAACTCTCAACGAGCGTTTTGACCAGGATCTCAACGATGGCGTCGCGACCGCTGAGACGGCTGTTCAGCGTCTCGCCGGACGAGCCGGTCCCTCGCGGCTGCTGGTTGAAACCGCCTGCGCGGTCGCAGAGGCCGACGGCGGCTTCGACGCCGAGGAGCGCGATGTCATCCTGCGACTTTGCGAACTACTGGATCTCGCGCCTGCCACGTTCGAAATCATAGCCGATCAAGGTCGTCGGCCATGAGGATTGGGCCTCCCTCCATGCCTCACTGGACCGCAGCCTTATCCGCCCAGTTGACCCAAACCGTCGGCCAGGCGGCAGGTCACCGAAGTGTCTCGACCGAACGCCCTGTCGAGCCTGCCAACAGCATCCAAGACAATTCGACCCCACGTCGCGTGAGCCCTCACGCGTTCGACATTCGCGTCTGATCACTCGACGCTCACTGGAGTCTTCATGGACTTTCTGACTCAGGACTTTCTGTCAAAGCCGATCTGGATGTGGGCGAGCTTCCTCGCCCTCGTCGTCGTGCTGCTGGTGCTCGATCTAGGTGTCTTGCACCAGAAGCACCGCGAAATCGGCGTACGCGAAAGCCTGCTCATGTCGTTGGGCTATCTGACCCTGGGCGTCGGCTTTGGGGGATGGGTTTGGTTCACCCTCGGCGCACAGTCGGGGATCGAGTACCTGACCGGGTTCGTGGTCGAAAAGAGTCTGGCGATGGACAACGTTTTCGTCATCGCGATGATCTTCGGATACTTCGCCATCCCCCAGAAGTATCAGCACCGGGTCCTGTTCTGGGGCATCCTTGGTGTCATTGTTCTACGCGCCATCATGATCGCTGGCGGCGCCGCACTCGTCGCGGAGTTCTCATGGCTCCTCTATGTCTTCGCGGCCTTCCTGATCCTGACAGGCGTCAAGATGCTCGCGATGGCCGACAAGTCCCACAGCCTGGGCGACAACCCCCTTCTCCGTTTTCTGAAGCGCCGGCTGCGGGTCACTGAGGAGCTGCATGGAGAACGCTTCTTCGTCAGGCTTCCAGATCAGAAGACTGGCCGGCTGGCGACCTACGTGACGCCCGTGTTCATGGCCCTGCTGCTTATCGAGGTCGCAGACCTCATCTTCGCGGTGGACTCGGTTCCGGCGATCTTCGCCATCACCACGGACCCCTACATCATCTACACGTCAAACATCTTCGCGATCCTTGGCCTGCGGGCCCTCTACTTCGCCCTGGCCGCCATCATCCATCGCTTCGCCTATCTCAAACAGGCTTTGGCCGTGCTGCTCATCTTCATCGGCTCGAAAATCTTCGTCGCTGACTTGCTCGGGTGGGAAAAGTTTCCGGCCGCGGTGTCACTCGGCGTGACGTTCGCGATCCTCGCCGGGGGAATCGCCTGGTCACTCTGGCGAACCCGCCGGGGCGTCCCTGAGACAGTCCCGCCCTCATCCCAGTCCTAACCCTTGAAGGGAGCTCTCATGGAAAAGTTGAATCCGAACCTGGACCACGCCCTTGCCAGACCCAGTATGGCGATCGACGCTGGGCTGCGCGCCTTCATGCTGGGCGTCTACAATAAGATGGCCCTCGGCCTTCTGGTCTCGGCGGGCCTGGCCTGGGCCACCTCAGCCTGGGCGCCCGCGCGCAACGCCCTGTACATCGTCTCGGACGGTCGTCTCGCGGGCTATACCCTAGCGGGAACGGTGCTCGTATTCGCACCCCTCGTGATCCTGTTGGGTTCAGCCTTCCTGATGCGGAATGCCTCTCCGAGGACCGCTAGCGCCCTCTACTGGACAGTCGTGACGCTGATCGGCGCATCGTTTGGCGCGCTAGCCTTGCGGTTCACTGGTCAGAGCCTGGCATCGACGTTTTTGATCACCGCCACGGCCTTTGGCGCGCTCAGCCTCTATGGCTACACAACAAGGCGGGACCTGAGCAGCATCGGTACGTTCCTGATCATGGGCGTCGTCGGGCTGCTCATCGCCAGCCTGGTCAACCTGGTGCTTCAGTCGTCGCTGATGATGTTGATGATCAGCGGTATCGGTGTGCTCATCTTCGCTGGGCTGACCGCGCATGATACCCAACGCCTGAAGCTCACCTACTATCAACTCGGTGGCGACAAAGCCGGCCTGGGCGCCGCCACCAGCCTTGGCGCGCTGAGCCTCTATCTCGACTTCGTGAACCTGTTCCAGTTTCTGCTGGCCTTCCTCGGCCAGCGGCGATGACGGCATTTCCGGGATATCAACTAATGCCGCTACTGAAGAGCCCCAACAACCACGCCGCGATGACGACCGTTATCCGCGGCGGCGTCGAGTTCGATATGCGCCTGGCCTGTCGCGGCGTCTGGCTAGACCGCGGCGAGCCGGGGAAACCGATAGCCGCCGGCGAAGCGCCGAAGCGTCAGGCGCCCACGGCCGCAGGCTATCAGCGTCCGGGGCGTCGTGAGAACCATTCAGACGGTCCGGGCCTATTCGATCGCGACGACGATGGCTCTCGCGAGACGAAGCGTCGCGACATCTTCGACATTGTTAACTGACGGGCCGTCGATGCCTCCGCCTTCTCAGCAGGACCGCCTCGTGCTGAGGCGCCCGGACGACTGGCATGTCCATCTCCGCGACGGCGATGTGCTGTCAGCTGTCGCGTCGTACACGGCGCGGCAATTCCGGCGCGCCATCGTCATGCCGAATCTTGTGCCGCCTATTATGACCACTGCGGCCGCCGAGGCCTATCGAGAGCGGATCAAGCAGGCCGTTGATCCCGCCCTGAAGTTCGACCCGCTGATGGTGTGCTACCTCACCGATGACGCGGACCCCAACGACATAGCGCGGGGCTTCGCTCAAAAGGTGTTCGCCGCCTGCAAGATCTATCCGGCGCACGCCACCACGAACGCCGAGCAAGGTGTCACCGACATCTACAAGGTTTTTCCCGTCCTGGAGCGCATGCAGCGGATCGGCATGCCCCTTCTAATTCACGGTGAGGTCACAGACCCGACCGTTGACATCTTTGATCGTGAAGCTGTCTTCATTGAGCGGGTTTTCTCCAAGATCAACGTCGCATTTCCAGGGCTCAAGACTGTTTTCGAGCACATCACAACGGCGGACGCGGTCTCCTTTGTCATGGGCGGTGGGTCAAATCTCGCCGCGACGATCACACCCCATCACCTGCGCCTGAACCGCAACGCGATGTTCGATGGGGGAATTCGCCCCCATCACTATTGCCTCCCTGTGGCCAAGCGGGAGCCTCACCGTCTCGCGCTGCGGCGCGCCGCGACATCGGGATCACCGAAGTTCTTCCTGGGCACAGACTCCGCGCCGCATTCCATCACGCAAAAGGAGTCAGCATGTGGGTGCGCCGGAATCTTCAACGCCCCGTTCGCGATCGAGAGTTACGCCATGACCTTCGAGGAAGAAGGGGCTCTGCATCGCCTTGAGGGTTTTGCATCGGAGTACGGACCAGCCTTCTACGGCCTTGCTCCCAACAGCGATCAGATCGTTCTCGAACGTTGGCCGGTGGATGTGCCCGCCAAGCTTACGGAAGCCTCCGAGGACTTCATTCCGTTTCATGCCGGCGAGACGCTCCCGTGGCGATTTGCCGGTCTTGCAAAGTCATAGTCACTCTGGTCACCCGAACCCGTCACCCCCACTTGAGGTTGATCGTGGCTCAGCGTTCCCTGCGTCCAAATTTTCCGATTTAGCAGCATGGTGATGGGCAACATGTCAGCCGCGCGGCGAATACCGATTCCGCTGACGGCGGATGATCACCACCTGGCCGACGAGCGTGAGCCCGGCAAATAGTCCGCCGCTCAGAAACGTCGCCTGATACCCATAGACTGACCAAAGTGCCCCGGCCAATGTGCTCGCCCCGAGCATGGTCACGCCGCTCGCCAGATTGAAGAGACCGAACGCAGTTCCCCTCAGATGAGCAGGCGCCGTGTCGACGACGAGCGCCGCCAACAGGCCTTGGGTGAGGCCCATATGCAGGCCCCAAAGAGCCACCCCGATTAGCACACTGGCGACACCGTCACCCAGCGCCAGGAATAGATCTGCGAGGACCAGACAGACCAGGCCGGCAGCGAGGACCAGTCGCCGGTCGATCCGGTCGGACAGGCTTCCCGCCGGCGCGGCTGCGAGCGAGTAGACGACATTCATGACCACCATAACGACGGGGACAAGCGCAATCGGCAAACCGGCATCCTGTGCCCGGAGAACCAGGAAGGCTTCACTGAATCTGGACATTGTGAACACGACGCCTAAAGCGACCACGCCCCAGAACGCTGGCCCAATACCCCTCACCTCTGCCCATCGAATGGGTGGCCGCGCGGCGCCGTGCGCGCCAGCGGAAGCTCTCGGTTCCCGAACGCCAAACATCAGCAGCAGGACCGCCACTATGGCCGGGACGACGGCCCAGGCAAAGACCGCGCGGATATTCCCGGCCAGCACCAGCATGAGCGCCATCGCCACCAGCGGGCCCGTGAACGCGCCGATGGTGTCGAGCGACTGGCGGACGCCAAAGGCGGCGCCGCGAATGGACGGTGGCGAAAGATCGGCGACGAGCGCATCTCGCGGAGCGCCACGCACGCCCTTCCCGATCCGGTCGGCGAAGCGCGCGCCGAACACCTCGAACGGCGTGACGGCCAGGGGAAAGATGGGCTTGCTCAAGGCTCCGATGCCGTAGCCTAAGACGGCCAGGAGCTTTCGCTTGCCGAGCCTGTCGCTCAGCCAACCGGAGAAGATCTTGGTGATCGAAGCCGTGGCCTCGGCGGCGCCTTCAATGACCCCGACCAGAGCGACGCTGGCGCCCAAGGTTCCGACCAGGAACACCGGCAGCAAGCTGTGTACCATCTCTGAAGAGATATCCATGAACATCGACACCAGGCCGAGCGCCCAGACCCCTCGTGGAACAGCCGCGATGCCGGAGCGCCAGGATGCCTTAGTCTTGTCAGTTTCCATCGGCGCCTCGAACGGCTGCGAGGTCAGGACGGCCGCGGTCGCAAGAGGCGTCATTCTGAGAAAGCATGGACCCCTGAGTAGGGGCCAGGAGCATGGTCACTCTCAAGCCGGGCCGTGCGTCTTCAAGAAGCAGCCGTCCGCCGTGCAGGCGCGCGACGCCGGCGGTGATCGCCAAGCCAAGACCCGTGCCCGGCGCCGCGCGAGCAGGGTCCAGCCGGGAGAACGGCCGGACCGCGACCTCGAACATCTCCGGCGGAATGCCTGGTCCATCGTCCTCGACGCTGAGCCTGATCCCGTCCGGCTCCTCGACAAGCCGCACCGTCACCGTGACGCCCGCGCGGGAATGCTTCAGAGCGTTCTCCAACAGATTGGCGAGCGCCTGGGTTAGAAGGTCGGCGTCGCCCTCGACCACCGAGCATTCCGCGATCTGGACGATTAAAATCCGCCCCGATGCCTCCAACTCCGCGCGGTAGGCGTCCGCCACCCGATCGGTCAGATCCGTCAGGTCGACGGCCGCGAAACGCGCCCGCGCCCGCGCCGCGCCGGCGTCGATTTCCACCAGGCGAAGCATCGCGTCGAACATCCGCAGGGCTCTGTCGATGCCGTCGTTCGCCGACTGAAGGGCGGCGTTTCTGAGGTCTAGAGCATTTTCCGATAAGTGTGAAACGGTTATCGGATCGAAAAATGCTCAAAACTTCTGATTTAGAGCCCTTTTCGCCCACCCTGATGAAGCCATCAGGTCGGAAAGGGCTCTAGCGTCGCGGCCGTGGCGGCCGCGTCGAGCCGCTGGCGGACATGCGACAAGGGGGTCCGAAGATCATGGGCGACCTCTGCGGAAACCCGGCGCACGGCGGCCATCAAGACACCGATGCGATCCAGCATCTGATTGACGCCTGCAGCCAGCTGGCCAATGTCGTCGCCTTCAGGTCTCGCGTCGGATGCGCGAGCCGCTAGGTCGCCGTCCGCGACGGCGCGCACCGTGCGAACCAGGGCGTTCATTCGTTCGAGTGCTCGGTGTGTCAGATAGAGGCCGGCCGCCAGCCCCAGGGCCAATGCCAGACCGCCCCACAACAACAGGGTCCGAAAGAGCGTGTTGCGAAGCGCTTCGGCTCTTCCAAGGTCCTCTCCGACCGTGAGCCGCGCCCCATCCGGCAGGCGCTGAGTCGGGATGAGAAGGCGGTCCTTGCCCTCCAGTCCGGGCGCGGATCCATCAAAGTCGAAGCTCCTCCACCCCTCCTTGGGTCCCAGGTCGATCAAGTCGCCCGCGACATGACGGCCGGCGGAATCAACCAGGCGGTATTCCAGTGCGCCGGGCCGTTCCGCGCGCGCCGTCACCGCGTCGCCGGCGGCCTTCAGACCCTTGGCCTGGATCTCCAGCGTGACGGCGTGGACCTCCAAGGCGATACGGTCATGGGCTTCGCGCTCGGCCGCGCCGCGGGTCGCGACCCAGCCGCCGGTTCCCGCGCCCATGATTGCCGCCGCCAGCAGCGCGGCGTGGATGAGGGAGATCCGAAAGCTGGTCGAACGCCAGAGCGGGCTAAGGCGTGCGAGCGGCATAGCCTTCTCCTCGCACGGTGTGGATCAGCATCGGACTCCCCACGCGATCGATCTTGGCGCGAAGGCGGCTGACGTGGCTTTCCACTAGGCTGGCACCCGGATCGAAGCGAATTTTCCAAACGCCTACCAGCAGCATGATGCGGGTGACCACATTGGGCGTTTGCAGCATCAAGGCTTCGAGTAGCTGGAACTCACGATGCTGCAGGTCGATCATCTCGCCCGCTCGCCGGACCTCCCGCGTCAAACGGTCGAGAGTCAAATCGGCGATGGTCAGGCGAGTGGGCGATGCGGATGCGCCTCTGCGGCCGAGGGCATCGACGCGGGCTATCAGTTCTGACATCGAGAACGGCTTGACCAGATAGTCGTCGGCGCCGCCCTCCAGGCCGGCGACCCGATCTTCGACCGAGCCCAGCGCCGTCAGGACCAAGATGGGCTTTTCGCTCCCGGCCTCGCGCAGGGCCCTGGCGACCGACAGACCGTCCAGGCTGGGAAGCATCCGATCGATGATCATCACGTCGAGGGGCTCACCTTATATGTGGACGACCCCCTCCTCGCAAGTTGATTGGCAGGTATTTTGATCAGATCGCTTGCATTCATATGTCCGGCCTTTTGATTTGTCCGCATATGAACACTGGCCAAGATGGTTTCCGCGATGAGAGTTCCAAACAAGGTAGCGACCTCTGGAGGCCATTGAGGTGATCGGAGTATTTCTCATCATGGATCGATCGATCACACCATCTGCTGTTTATCTTGCAAGTTCGGGTATCGGCTCAGCGCGGTTGCATTGAGTGCTCCCCGCGTCTGGCTGATTTCTAGGCTGCACTCACCAAGACGGCTGGCGCAGGTTTGTCGATATAGCCTTGGCCGGTGACCATCAACTTCCAGGCCACGCGGGCCATCTTGTTGGCCAACGCCACGGCGACCAGCTTTGGCGGCTTGCGCAGAACAAGGCTCGCCACCCAGGGGGCGAAGGCGTTCTTGCTATTGCCTCTCCTCACCTGATTGACGACCGCAGTGGCGCCAGCCACCAAGACGCTCCTCAAGGCCTCATCGCCGGCTCGGGTGATGACGCCGAGTCTGACCTTCCCGCCTGTCGAATGATCTTTCGGCGTTAGGCCGATCCAAGCTGCGAACTGTCGGCCCGACTGGAACATCTCCGGCGCCGGCGTCTTCATCGTCAGCAAGGCCGAGCGGATCGGGCCAACGCCAGGGACCTTCATCAGGCGGCCGCACCGGGGTTCAGCCTTCTGCCAAGCCATCAGCTTGCCATCGATCTCTTCGATCTTCGCCCTCAACTGGGCGTACTCCTTGGCCTGGGAAGCGAACAATTCCCTCGCCAAGGTCGGCAGGTCCTCATCGGCCACCAAGCGGTCGAGTAGCGGCGCGAGTTGATCCATGCCGGCAGTGGCGGTCAGCCCGAACTCCGCCGCGAAGCCGCGGATCGAATTGGCCAGTTGAGTCTGATTACGGACTAGTTGTTTGGTCCCGGGCTTTGATGGATCGGATTGATCTTGAATCTTGCAGGCTCTTTTGTCCACATTTTGCAGATGAAGTCGTAGGGGGTCAGGCCCTTGAGCGTCTTAAGGCGCCGACCA
>NZ_JAFCSZ010000047.1:0-14067 GCF_049895765.1 Caulobacter sp. DWR1-3-2b1 | reverse complement strand
TCCACAACCATCCGAACCGCTCGCTCGCGAACCTCAGGTGAAAACTTGTTCGTCGTCTTGCTTGTCATGGCCTCTTCCTCTCAGGAGTTGAGGCCTCCGGCAAACCCGGCGCGGTTCAGTAAATCCATACGACACGTTATCCTGGTTGCTGGCGTTTGGTGGTTGGCAACCTGTTGGGAACCGCTCAGGCGGCGGCTATGCTGTAATGTGTACAAACGGCGGCACGCCGTCGGCGGATGGCCTCACCTGCCAGTAGCCGAAGTTCTAGTATAGACCGGAATTGGAGCATGAGTTGCCCGTCACAGATGTTGCCGCTGCACTTGGACGGAGATTTTCATTCAATCGTGGATCAAAGTGATGCGATATCACGTAGCCTTGGCCGCAGTTGAAATTGTATTGATTTGTCTATCCTGGAGATGGTTTTCAGGAGCTGGGCGACCGTTTGGTCGGGTGCTGGCTGTTGCTTTAGCCGTACCCGTCATACTCAGCGCCATTTTGGGGTTGATTTTCACTATGGATCCTGGGCAAGGCGCTGCGCAACGAGCGACTTGGATACTAGAAGCACCCAACTGTTTTTTCCTATTCAGCTTGGTGCTTGGCGTTGGTGGCACTGTTTTGCTTCGCGGGTCGCGAGTTGCGGTCGCCGCGATAGCTTCTGCTCAAAGTATGTTAGCATTTATCCTCGTGTTCGTAGTACACATGCAAATCTCTGGGAATTGGATATAGAAACAGGGAAGCATGGATTTTAAGCCTCGCCATGATGCATTCATAAGCCACGCTGACGTCACAATCGGGCGCTCGCATCGTGCGGCATCAAACGCAGACAGTGGCGATCAGCCCGTGAGGGATCGTTAGACCCTAATCTTGGTGGTGGTGGTGGTGGTGGTGGTGGTGGTGGCGGCTACGGCGATGCTGATGCCTATGTGAATGGGGTCAACACCGTGAAATATAGTTTCGGACCATAGGGCTGGGATTTGGAAAACCCATATGAACTTCTGCAGAGTTGCTGGGGTGGGCTGTCCAAACTTCAGGACGCCATCTCACGCGACGGTCGCCATGTGATCAGCGGAGAGAACGCCATCCACGCACGTGGCTTCTTCCCCGACCTGGCAGCGGTAGCGGAGACCTTCAACGACTCCCGCTGGTGGCTGCTAGATTTGGATGGCGGCGAGCGCCACGTCGAATTTGGAAGCGATGACACCGAAGACGATTACTTCGGCAAGCTCAAGACAGCGCCAGAATGGGCACCGGACCGCCCCTTTCCCTATGCTGTACGACACCAGGCTTTCATCGGAGAGCGATGGATCCTGCTCTCTGACCGGGACGACGAAAGGATGCACCTTATCGTTCTTGATGACATGTCGCCGGAACAACTTGCCAGCGCCAAAGCTCTGATAAGAGGCTAGCGCCAACGTCGAATCGAGGGCAGCGCGACATTTGTTTGCTGAGCAACGCTAGGGTCGAACGGAACGGGAACTTAGGCTGCGCCGCGCACCCGGCGGCCAAGCGCCGGTTGCCGCCGCCCCGCCGGAATGGCCGCCGCGTGATCCCAAAGGAAGTCGCCCGAGATCGCGATGTGCTCCCAGCCGACTGGCGAGGTGTGGGCGAGGAGATCGTCGAGCGCAGGCTCGCCAGCAGCCCGCAGGTGATCGAAGGCGTCGGCCATGTAGGTCGAGTTCCACCAGACGATGGCGGCGATCACCAGGTTCAGGCCCGAGGCGCGGTACTGCTGAGCGTCGCGGGTCCGCTCGGAGATCCGCCCCTGGCGGAAGGTGCAAATCGCCTGCGTCAGCGCATGCCGCTGCTCGCCCTTGTTGAGGCCGGCCTGGCAGCGCCGCCGGAGTGCTGGGTTCTCCAGCCAGTCGATCATGAACAAGGTCCGCTCGATCTTGCCGACCTCCTGGAGGGCGACGGCGAGCTGATTTTGCCGCTCATAGGCGGCGAGTTTGCGCAGCATGGCCGATGGCGCGGCGTGGCCGGCCTTGAGCGAGGCGACCAGGCGCAGAATCTCGCCCCAGTGCTCCTTGATGACATCGGCCCACACCTTCCTGCCCATGATCGGCGCCAATCCGGGATAGGCCGATGGCGGGCCGATCGAGACCAGTCGCCGATCTTGAAAATCGCGCAGCCGCGGGCAGAATCGGAAGCCCAGTATAGCGCAGAGCGCGAACACGTGGTCGGTCGCGCCGCCGGTGTCGGTGTAGTGCTCGGCGATCGGCAGACTGGTGCCGTGGTGGAGAAGGCCGTCCAGGACGTAGGGGGCTTCATGCGTCGCCGCCGAGATCACGCGCGCGTGGTAGGGATCGTGCTGGTCGGAGACGTGGGTGTAAAAACTGAAGCCTGGATCGAAGCCATAGCGAGCATTCACCTCACCGGCCGGGCCTCCCCGCTTTCCCGAACGGAAGAACTACCCATCAGAACTGGACGTGGTTCCGCCGCCCCAGACGGCCGATATCGGCAAGGCGTGGTGGGCGTCAATAATCCGCGCCAGCGCCGCTTTATATGTGTCGTCGCGGATGTAGGCGTCCGCCGTCCAGACCAACTGATCGCTGGTAACCCCCTGGCTGGCCTGGGCCATGCGGGCCAGGCCAAGATTCGTCGCGTCGGCAAGAATGGCCGCCAGGAGCGCGTTCTCGTTCGAGCAAGGCTCGCCGGTGCGTGGGTTGGTGAAGGCGCTGAGGAAGCCGGTGTCGCGGGCGACCTCATGTAGCAATTCGGTCACCCGGATCCGCGGCAGCATGGCGTCGATCCGATCGGCGAGCGCATCGGCTTCCTCCGCCCGGATCGCCTTGCGCACGACCTTCCTCGACAGCCTCAGATCCCGACAAATCGCCTTGATCGGTTTGCCCGCCGCATACTCACGGCGAATCCGCACCACTGTCTCCACGACCAACATCCCGATCTCGACCGCCCGGTTAAACCAAGCCGCCGTGCCTAAACCATCGGAATGAGGGGTCCCTTTTAGGCGCCTATCACCCCGCTAAGGGGGTCCTTTTTCCACGCCGCTGCACAGGCAAAAGGGCACGGTCGAGAACACCAACGGCCGCCTGCGTCGCTTCTTGCCCAGCGACACGGACATCGCGTTGATTTCGGATGCTGAAGCCCTGGCATTGGTCAATGAGGCAGACGGTGGATTCATGGGCGATCGCGGTTTGGCAATCTGGGCCCTTGGTCACATGGGCAAAGTCAAAGCCCTAGATCGGCTCTACGCCGGACTCTGCGAACCAGCGTGACTGTGGCACTTCCGGCTTATGGGGGAACAATTCACACAGTGCGGTCTCATGAATGAGAAGCGAGTCTCGCTGTTCAAAAGCTCAAATTCGCTGCGATGGCTCGAGTCTCAGCAATGAGAGAGTCCGACATAAGCCGCTGCTTTTGTCATAGGGCGCAACAAACGCGACTGACTGCGGACGTAAGCCGCTGATTTTCAACGGGCGACCTGCTCGCAATAGATGCGAACAATCGAATGGTCGCATATCAGGACACCTCCGCGCAGCGATGGCGCCATTCGCGTGAAGTTCGCTCCTGCTTCTCAACTTCGCTTCGAAATATGCATTTGACAGACTATTCATTGTGGGCCATATATCGCCATGACTTGGAGAGTTCAGTTCCACGCCGATTTCGCGCCTGAGGCGGATGCTCTGTCGGAAGCCGTGCGTATCGAGTTGATCGCGGGGATCAGGCTGCTTGAGCATCTTGGACCCAGCCTCGGCCGGTCCGCTGTCGATACCCTGAGCGGCTCCAAGCACGCGAACATGAAGGAACTGCGGTTTCGCGCCGACGGCGGCGTGTGGCGCATCGCCTTCGCGTTCGACCCCGAACGAGCCGCCATCCTGCTCGTTGGCGGCGACAAGTCAGGCGTCAGTTCGGGCCGGTTTTACAAGGGACTCATCAAGCGGGCTGACGCCCGCTTCGATCAACATTTGGAGGCGCTGAAATGACCTATCGCACCATCGACGCCAACGACTGGATCGCGCGGCAGCCCAAGACGGTCCGGGAGGCCGGCGAAGTTCGCGGCGAAGAACTCATCCGCGAAGTCACGCTTCGGGAGGTCCGAGAGGCGGTAAAGCGCACCCAAGTCGAGGTCGCCGCCGCCATGGGAACGTCCCAGGATCGGATATCCAAGCTGGAACACGGCGACGACGCGCTGGTTTCGACGCTGCGCCGGCACATCCGCGCGCTCGGCGGCGAATTGCGATTGATGGTCGAATTTCCAGATCGGCCGTCCATGGCCATCGATCTGCACGGAGACAAGCCCGTCGCAAAAAGCGTCCGGGTTATTGGATCGGCCTGAGGATCCCAGAGAGGGTTGTCGCATCTATTTCGAATGTCGGAGCGAATAGCCGCGCGGCCTTGGGCCCCAAATCCGAAGCCAGCGCACCAGTCGCGGCTATTTCGAAATCTGACAGCTTTTGTTATGATAAATTGCCACTATTTCCGATAAGATACCTTAGACGCAAACCGTATGTAGCCGCCGGATAGTAATGTCGCACCGTGCCATTTAGACATGTCACCCTCTGTCGCGATCGTGACGGAGGTCCCCAGGATGGCGTTGCATTTCATGAGCGACAAGGAGCTCACGCGGCTGGAGATCCTCCGCGATCTCGCTAGCGGCCGGCTGACGACGCCGGCGGCGGCGCAGCTGCTGGGCCTCGAGCGACGACAGGTTCAGCGGTTGGCTAAGGCCTATCAGCAGCAAGGCGCCACGGCGCTGATCTCCAAGAAGCGTGGTCAGCCGAGCAACCGGCGCACGCCGTCGGACGTCAAGACGCAGGCGCTGGACCTGATCCGCGAGCGGTACTCGGGCTTTGGTCCAACGCTGGCGGCCGAGAAGCTCCGTGAGCTCCACGGCATCTTCATTGGTCGAGAGACGCTGCGGATCTGGATGCTCGAGGCTGGACTCTGGGCCGATCGACAGAAGCGGCGCGGCCGGGTCTACCAGGGGGCACCTCAAGGTTTGTTACACGGACGGCGCTAAGCTGGACAGACCATGAACATGGGCTCAGGCGACTGAGCTGAGCCGGTCGTTCAGCCGCAAGGGTAGAAAGTCGTCGGCGCCAGCGCTGGGCTCACGCCATACATAGTCGCCGGTGAGACTGATGTGCGCCCAACCGAGGGGTGCGACGTGGGCGAGAAGGTGGTTGGGCGCGGGATTGTCGGAGGTGCGCAAGTGCTCGACGGCGCGGCCTATATAAAGAGTGTTCCAGTAGACGATCGCAGCCGTCACCAGGTTCAGAGCCGACGCCCGGAACTCCTGGCTTTCGACGGTGCGATCGGTCAGGCGGCCCTGGCGCTGGGTGAACACCGCAGCGGCGAGCGCGTGGCGCGACTCGCTCTTGTTCAGCCCGGCAAGGCACCTTTGGCGCAGCGACTTGCTCTCCAGCCAGTCGAGCGTGAATAGCGCCCGTTCGATGCGCCCGATCTCCTGAAGGGCGAAATCGAGACGGTTCTTTCGCTTGTAGGCGGAGAGCTTTTTGAGCATCACCGAGGGAGGGACCGTTTTGGCCTTCAGCGAGGCTGTGAGCCTCACCGCCTCGTCCCAGCACTCGTGGATGATGGCGGTGTTGATCGGGCGGCCAATCAAGGGCTCCAACTCCTTGTAGCGGCCTGCGGCCTCGAATGTGCCGAGCCGGCGATCGGCCAAGTCGCGGATGCGGGGGACGAACCGGTAGCCGAGCAGATGACTGAGGGCGAACACGTGGTCGGTCGCCCCGCCGGTGTCTGTATAATGCTCGTGGATATCGAGACCGCTGGCGTGGTTGAGCAGGCCATCGAGCACGTGCGGCGCCTCGGCCGTCGTCGCCGAGATCAGCTGGCTATGGAAGGGGGCATATTGATCGGAGACGTGGGTGTAGATCTTCTGTCCCGGATCGGCGCCGTACTTCGCGTTGATCGCGCCGGCGGCGCCGCGGCGACCGCTGCGGAAGAACTGGCCGTCGGAACTGGAGGTAGTTCCGTCGCCCCAGACCCGGCTGAGCGGCAGCGCGGCTTGTGCATCGACGATGCACGCAAGGGCGGCGGCGTAGGTCTCGTCTGACAAATACCAGGCTTGGGTCCAGGCGAGCTGGGCATAGGTCACGCCCTGACTGCTGTCGGCCATCCGCTCCAGGCCGAGATTGGTCCCATCGGCGAGCACCGCGGCCAGCAGGGCCTCTGGGTTGGGGTGAGTCTTGCCCGAGCGCAGCTCGGTGAACCGGTCTGTGAAACCGGTGCGCTGCGCCGCCTCCGACAGGAGCCGGGTGATACGCACCTTAGGAAGGAGCCGATCCACGATGGCGTCCAGCCGCGCCGCTTCGGGCGGGACGTCCGCCGACAGGGGCGCGACCCTAAGCTTGCCGCCTCGGATCTCAACGTCCTCTACCGCGTCACGCCGTAGCGCGCCGGCGAACCGGCGCAGTCGCCAGTCGAGGAGCCGCGCCCGATTGGCCAAGTATTCGTCGGCTGTCGCGGGCAGACCAAGGCTCGTTGCGACGGCCGGGACCTCGGCGCGAGGCAGCAGATAGGCGTCAAACCGGCGGTAACTGCGCGAGCCATCAACCCAGATGTCACCGGAGCGTAGGCGGTCACGAAGTGTGGCGAAGGTCGCTGTCTCGTAAAGCCGCCGATCGATGTTCTCCCCCTCGCCGACGAGCGCTTTCCAGCCACGGGAAAACGGGAGCGGAGCATCAGCCGGTACATCCCGCCGTCCGGAGCGGTTCAGGTCTTGAAGCAACTTGACCGCGGCGAGCGCACCATCGCGCCCTCCCGCCGCCCTGAAGCGGAAGGCTTCCAGGAACGCCGGACCGAAGCGACGCAGTGTCATATACTTCGCCGCAGCGCCCAAGAGCGGATCCTGGTCGGCCGAAGCGGCGAGCGCCTCGACCTGCGGCCGAGCCTCCTGCAATCGAGCCCAACCGACCGCCTGGTCAACGGCTTCGATCGCATCGATACCCTCCGCCCGCGCTGTGGTCAGGGCATCGATGGTGGCGTCAAACAGGCGCATGAGACGCCCAACGTCGCGCGCGGAAGCCACGTTGTGGCGCTTCTGGGCGGCGCGGGCCTTGGCGAACAGTTCGCCGACCTGCTTGTCGAACATCTGCACCGCGGCGTCGGACAGTCGCGCCTCCAGGTCGAATAGCTGAGCGACCAGGGTCGCGCGGCGGCGGCGAACCGAGTAGTCCGACAGCAGAAACGCGGGCGCGACTGCACCCTCGCGCACCAACTGCCGGAACCGGCGCTCATGGATGGTGTCGGCGACGGCGGGATCAAGTCCGATCTGACGCACGTAGGCCAGACGCGAGAGAAGACCAGACAGATTCCGCGCCGAGGGGGAGTCGGCGATATCCCGAAGCCAGGCGATCGGCGTCACGCCGGTCGTGGGATCGGGAACCAGCAAGGCGTCGAGGGCCGTGACCTGGTTGGCCGTGACGACGCCCGCCACGGCGTCAAGTGCGCGCTTGCGAGCACGCGCCCGCCCGGCCAAGCCGATCCGCTCGATGCGGGCGGACGCGGGAAGGATAACACCCCGTTCCCGGAGCGCCTCGACGACAGCTCGTGCAATCGGAAGCCCCTCGTTGGTAGGCCAGGCAGCCTGCGTCGCACGATCCAGGGCGAAGGCGACGTCGCCCGCCTCGAACCCGCGCACGCCGAGATGGGCTGCCACATCCCACCCGTGCTCAAGGCGCGTCTTGGATCGGCTGCCATAGGCGCCGAACAACGCCTCCGACAACCCGAGTTGGTCGGCCAGGTAGGCCATGAGTTTCTGCGGCGGCGTCTCATCGTGCCGGAGTCCGAAGCCTGGGTGACGCAGCAGTGCGATCCAGGTCGCGACCCCTAATCGGTTGGCATCGCCTCTCCGGGCCGCCAGAAAGTCGAGGTCGTCGGGCCCGAGCGTGTAGTGGCGCGCCAAGGCGGCGCGCTCGGTCGGGACGCCAAACAACGACGCCCGTTCCTCTTCTGTCAGCAGATCGCGTCGGGCCATCGGCGGGGTCCCCGCTCGGAAGCCTAACCCCACGCGTCGCGGTTCGCGAGTCGCATAACTCGAAACTTGTGCGACGCCCGTACCAAGCCTTGATCCGCTTCAGCTTTCTGTGTCGCGAAAGTCTCTTGCAAAAGTCTGGCAAATCGAAGCACTTTTGCGACATGCTGATCGGCTACGCCCGCGTCTCGACCGACGATCAAGACCTCACGCTCCAACGCGCCGCGCTGAAGGCCGCCGGCTGCCGTCGGCTCTACGAGGAGAAGATCTCAGGCGCGAAGCGCGACCGCCCCGAACTCGTGCGCATGCTCGACGCGCTCCGCGACGAGGACGTGGTCGTCGTCACCCGGCTCGACCGCATGGCGCGGTCCACCAAGGATCTGCTTGAGGTGGCCGAACTGCTCAATGGGATCGGTGCAGGCCTGCGTTCACTCGCCGAGCCCTGGGCCGACACCACCTCGCCGGCGGGCCGGATGATCCTGACGGTTTTCGCGGGCATCGCCGAGTTTGAGCGCTCGCTCATTCATCAGCGGACCAGCACGGGACGTGAAGCCGCCAAAAAGCGAGGCGTCCGCTTCGGCCGCCCACCCAAGCTCACGGCCGACCAAATCGCCCTCGGCCATCGCCTCGTGGACGAGGGAACGTCCGTCCGCGACGCGGCAGCTCTGCTGAAGTGTCACCACGCCACGCTCTATAGAGCCCTTCAGCCCCAAAGCGGGCCTACCGAATGACTGCAGGGGCGGAGGGCGGGCCTTGGATATCGCCCTTCGTCGTGTTCTGAGGACATTGCGCCGAGAACTGGGTGCGCAACTGATACGGCTTGAGATGAGTGGCTGCTTGGGGCCATCGTCGAGCGTAGCTTTCGCTATTGTCTCTGTGGCCAGCTAAGCTCAAGAATCTCGAAACGGAGCGTGCAAGGGTCATATGCAGCAAGGGTAATCCGGCCGACGTCAACATGCGGCATGGGACCGGCAATCATGCCCTGGAAACGATAGCCAAGACGCGCCAGTACGACGACCTCACCGCTCTTGGCTGGCGCGGCGAGCAAGGTCCCGTTCGCACTCTCGCAATTCCAGGCGCCGAGACGGCGGCCATTGGCGATTACGGCTGAGATCAGCCGGCATCCGGATTCCCCCTTGAGGCCAGCAGGCAGCGCAACGAGTGAGGTGGTGGTCGGCACGTTCCAGCCCTGCAGATCGGCCTCAGCACCCGCACGATCAAATTGTTCGACCCCGACTATCTCCGCCCCGTTCCATTGCTCACGCCAGCGGAGCCAAAAGCCATCGGTCGTGAGCGCCAAGCCGCTGTTGATCAATCTGGCGATCGGCGCCTTGGGAACCTCTGTTTGACGCGTAGCAGCACCAAGTAGACCAAAAGGCCCGAGAACATGATTGATCGGCTTCGGAGGCGCGGGGGGCTGATCCTTCACGTACCCCGGCGCCGTCATCATCACGCCAGAGAAAACAAGCCCGAGGACGCTCATTGTGCGCTCCTAGCTGCCGTAGACCGGGGTTAAATACACGGGAAGCCCAAAGTACGTCCCTAGAACGATGGCCGCGTTATTGGCGTAGTTCTCAATTTGCGCCGGCTCGGGGTGGACAAAACGATCATTTGCATCGAGATCGTTGAAATGGTCCAGATTGCCGGCACCGGTGCGGAGCAGATAGTCGAAATAGGCTTGGTTTGTCTGAGTGGTGACAGGTGTCATGACGTGCGCCATCTCGTGAAGCAACACGAAATTGATCCCGGAATCATTGGGAAAAGCCGAAGCGTCGCCATAGTTCCCGGGAGCCATGACTGAGGGCGTGACATAGATTACTGGGTGTAACGGCGATCCCTCCATGATCACGGCGACCTGGCTTTGACCGCCCACTGCGTTGGGAATTGCGCCGGTGTAGGCGATCTTGATGGGATATGTCGTGACGTCCTGCAAGGCACTCTTGACATGGGTTCCATAGACCGTGCCCGCCTTGATCGAGATGGTCGTCATGTCGGGCAGGACCTGGATTTTCTGCTGTAGCCGCACCAAGGCGTTTCCGATGAGCAGCACCAGCGCCTGGGATTCGGGCGTATTTGGATTGATATCCCAGGCTATGACAGGTTCGGTGGCGCTGGTCGGTAGTCACCGTTTGGCGAACCGTCGGGCAGGAATTTCCAGATGCCATAATAGCCGTCCTCAAACGCAATGCTGCCTGGAGGAATTCCTGTGGATGGCCATTCCGGCGGGCGATAGCCAATCACAACGATTTCGCTGACGGTATCGGGCATGGCTACTCCTATCGCTCAAGAGCCCATAAAGGCTGCGCCCACTAAGGAGCGTCTTTTTGAGAGAGTAAAGTAAAAGATCGCCTTATGGTTAAGCTGAGCCGACCAAGCGCGAGCCGGCCGGAATTAAGCCGACATTTGATAAGTTCATGATCTGTTCGACTTAGCGCCGTCCATGTAACAAACCTTGAGGTGCCCCCTGGTAGTCGGGGACGGCCATTGGAACTCCGCTTCTGGCACTTCGGGCGGATTAACCTCCAGCCTCAAAATGAGGCCTAGCAGAGCTCCAACGCCGCAGCTACCCGTCGGGCGACGGAGACGACGCGCCGCGCCCTGGCACCCTACAGTTGGTAAACTGAGCCTTGGTCGCCCGCCGCAGGCTGGGTGCGCTATTTCGAGCTACCCTTTCGCCGGAGGCACTTACCTGCCAAATGGCAGTGTGCTGTTACGACGGTAGAGGCACAGCGCGATCCGTACGGCAGTTACCATTTGAGCGACCGAAGCGAAGGGCGCGCGAGCTTGACCACCCCGATATCCAAACCAGAACCCAAGCGCCTCTATGACAAGGGCGAGCGCCGGCGAAAGCACGTCAGTGCGGGCGATGAGCCTCAACTGGTTTTCGACAATGACAATCCGCGCAAGGTGATCGGCAAGTGTCCAGCGACGATCAGCGACGCCGACCGCGACGACCTTCTAGAACGGGCCGTGCCGCTCCCCAATGCGGATCGTGAACTCAAGGCGCCCAAAAAGATCTACGCGGTATATAAAGGCGCGATCTATGAGGCGCAGACCTCCGATCACGGTCGGACGTATCATGCCTATCCATTCAAGGGTAAGCTGGGCGATGCCATTGTCGTCCTACTTGCCGCGATGGCGGACAAGGATGGGTGCCGGGAAGAGTTTGACCGGTGGCGTAAGAAGTACATTACGAGGCACGGAAAGTGAGCGCGTTCGAATTCAGGATGACCGACGTCGCGGAAGGTGAAGTCCGCCTCGTGACGACGTGTGCGCTGACGATCTATGCCGACGACATCGCTATCTGGCCTGTCCAAGGCGACGATGACGCGAGCCTTGAGATCCAGATTGACGATCTCCTGGCGCACATGGCCGAATATTGGAAGCCGCTAGTCCTGCGCCAGACGTATCCCCTGGGCCTCAACCCCAAGCGTCCCAGCGACCTGGGATACAAGGCGCGGCGTCGATGGGACGAACTGCCCGAAGAGCAGGTCGAGGCCGAAGACGAAGAGGTTGAAGCCTTCCTCGATTGCCACGAAATCTCGCGTTGCTTCGCCGGCTACTTCGACCTGCCGCCGCTATGGATCATCCGTTCCGGTGACCAGATGCTCGTCGAAGCCGTCGGAGGCATGCTTTCGGTGCCGTTCGACGTCGCGATTGCAGGTCTAGTGACCGCCGGTGACCAAATTGCCGCGCGGCTAGCAGCGGCGGGCGAGCGCTGGAGCGACCTCGTCGGCGCCTGGAAGGCGAGAAACGATGGCGAGAGCCTAGCCTTTCTCAGCTGGGCCACCAGCCTCGACCAGGAGTTGGCGCAAAGCCTGGCTGACGACGGCTTGCTGGACGCACCGAAGAGCCTCGCCGAAGCGGCAAACGACAATGACGAGTTGAGATTGGCCGCGCGCATGGCCAGCGCCCTGCCGCCCGAGCAGGTCCGTACAGTGCTGCAGCTGGTCGCCGGCTTTCCCAAGGTCGAAGCGCCCGGACTTGTCGCCCTGGCTGCCGCGTCACGCACCTACTTTGACGAAACGCTGGTGGCGGCTCGCCCCTTCGAACAGGGCGAGGGCTTAGCCGACTTCGTCCGTGAACGACTTAGCCTGAAGTCTGATGAAGCGGTCGATATCTTCTCGATTGTGGAGCAACTGGGCGTGGATACCCGCGTACAGGCCGTCGAGCCCCATACACTCGACGCATTGGCGGTCTACGGTCGCAAGCATGGACCAGCGATCCTCCTCAATACAGAAGCTGTTGATCGCAAGCCCGAGATCGCCTTCAGAGATGCCGGTCGCGCTCGCGTGACTTTGGCGCACGAGCTCTGCCATCTGCTGATCGACGGCGGCAACGCTTTAAGCGCCGTCGATGTACTGGACGGCCTGATGCCATTGACCATCGAGCAACGCGCGCGCGCTTTCGGCGCGCAGCTGCTATTGCCCAGCAGCGTAGCGGCAAGAGCCTGGATTGACATGGGCCGTCCCCGCTCACGTGCGGGCCTGACGGAAACCCTCGACCACCTCAGCCACCTTTACACAGTCACCCACAGCGTCGCGGCTTGGAAGCTGGAACACGGCGCGCGAGCCCACGGCGAGAGGCTTGAGGCGATGTTGAGGTCGATCATCCCAAACCGCTAAACATCTCCAATGTGGAGTTTTTGGATACGACAGCGCTCCAGCTACGGCGATTTGGCTCCGGCTGCTGATGATGCAGAGCCGCGCGCGGCCGCGAACAGCCGCTCTTGGAGCCAAGCCTTGAACGCTCGGTCGGTATTGTACAGGGCGTATAAGTCCGTGTGATCGGCTAGGCTCCCGAGCAGTTCATCATCGACCGCGCGATCGTGTTCAATCCTTGCATTCTGACTGTCGCTATTTCGCAAGGCATTCCGGACGCGTCCATTTGCGCCAATCTTCTCCGGAAGTTCCTCGAACAGGAAGCGGGTGACACGGTCCTGGTCTCGGAAATCCGTTGCACCGAAACGCTCATTAAACTCACGAACGACGGAACTCAGCTGATCCATTTCCGGTTCAAGCCGACCGCCGGCAGCACCTGTGGGCACTGATTCAATCTCTGCATCCGCGTCGTTTAGAGCGATCTCCATAGCAGCCGCGACCTCGACCCGGTAACTGTCCATGTCGATCGTCTCCAGCACGTCGAGCGGCGTGTCGTCGCTTGTGGGGCTGGGCAATTTCGGGATGAGCAGCGACAAAAAGATCGACAGCTTTTCCCACTCTGGCACCGCGTAAGGCAGGATCGCTACGAGAAAGGCGTAGGTGCGGACGAAAGCCTTGACAGCCCCTTTGAACGCAATCTGCTCGTCCTCGGTCAGCGCTTCGTAGGGCACGGAACAGGCGTCGAGCACCGGGTCCAAACGATCGCGCGGCGCAGCGGCGAGGAACAGCGAAACGACCGCTTCGATATCCTCAAAAGCATAAACTCCGGCGCCGTCGAGCGCTCGCTTCAAGTCATGGAGCTTGTTCGGATCGGTCTCACCCGAGAGGATCGTGGCTCTGTAGAAGTCAGAGAATGCCGCCTCGATCACCGCCGGATCATTGCGGAAGTCGAGCACAACCGGCTCGCTCTTGCCGGGCCGGGCACGGTTCAGCCGCGACAAGGCTTGTACGGCTTTCACGCCGGCCAGAGTCTTGTCAGCATACATTGCGAACAGCTTGGGCTGATCGAATCCTGTCAGATATTTGTCCGCGACGACGAGGAAACGATACGGGTCGGCGTCGAACCTGTCCTCAAGCTCGCTGCTCGGGAAGCCGTTGTACGATGCCTCCGTCCGCTGCTCGCCCGCATCATCAACTGCGCCAGAAAAGGCGATTATCGCCTTGTAGGGTGAACCGCGCTTCGCGAGCGCGGCGTTGATTGCCTGCCAATAGTCGATCGCGCGCTCGATACCGTCGGTCGCCACCATTGCGCGCGCCTCCCCGCTCACCTTTTTGCGCGCGATCACCTGGTCGAGGAAATGATCGACGATGATCCCAGCCTTGGTGCCGATGTCCGCCGTCAGCGCCTTTGAGACAGATTGAGGGTTCCGTTTAGAGGAGGGTTTTGGTCTCATCGTAGTGACGAAGGAACGAAGATGAGACCAAAACCCTTGGCCGCGAAAGCGACGC
>NZ_JAFCSZ010000046.1:0-14557 GCF_049895765.1 Caulobacter sp. DWR1-3-2b1 | reverse complement strand
AGCCGCCAGGACAGGACTTTCCTCCTCGCCCAGTCCATTACCGCCACCAGGTACAGGAAGCCCCGCCGCATCGGGATGTACGTGATGTCGGCGCACCAGACCTGATTGGGCTTGTCGATCTCGCCCTCCCGGGCACCCTCGGTCGCCTCGGCCTTGCCGGAGAACACCCCGGAAGGCCCCTCGATGGCCCGCTTGCGCCACGCCGCAATCATCGTCTGATGGACGCCGTGTTTCGTCGCCAGCTGAGACAGGGTCAGCTCCCCCTTCAACGCCTCCAACGCGACCTTGGCCTTGAAGTCAGCCCAGTACCGCTTCCGCTTCCCAGTCATAAAGTCCGTCCTTCATCGAGGTCGAACCACCTTAGCCAACTGTCCGAATTTCCGGCGCCACCTCAGTCGATGGCGTTCACGACCTGACCGCCGGCAGTCCTGGCAAGACCTTCCGCCTGCTCAACGCGGCCGCCGTGCACGCCATAGACACGGGCGAGGAACAGATCACATTGAAGACTCTGCGACTTGACGATGTCACCCGCCATGTCCGCACCGCGGCCGCCATGCGGCGCCGGGTGAGGGCCGCGGCAGGCTAAGGATGCCGTCGTTGCCGTTCGCGCCCCGGCCAATGGCCGGCGAGGGTCTATCGTCGTGGGTGGCGCGCCGGGCGGCCAATAATTTCGTCACTGCGGCTGACTTCTGGTCCGGGCTGGGTTGCGACGATCCTCAAGACCTTGCGCCGCCCGACGGCCTGTTCGACCAGTTGGCGGAGGCTACGCGCCTGGATGCGAATGAGCTACGCCGTTTCTTCGCACCGGACCTGGCGACGATCGCGGCTCCGCTGGTGCTGAGCCGGCCTGCCTTCATCCGTGGCGCGGCTTGCCCGGCCTGTTGCCGTGACGCCGCCGACAGGGGTGGCGATCACTTCGTTTCGGCGTCGAGCGCCAGCTTGTGGCGTGTCAGTTGTCCAGAGCACCGGGTCCGCTTGGCCGGCCTCGACGGCTACGGACCCATCTTGCAGGACGGCGCCGCGCGCTTCGCCCATGAAGGCTCGCGTGTCAGCATCGGCGCACCCCGCCTCGCCGGCCGACCCGCTGAATTCACCCTGGCGTTCGAAGACGCGGTCATAAGGGCGCTGAGCGGACAACCGCCCGGTTCCGAATGGCTACCTCGCACACCCGCGACCTTCCTCGCCAGTGCGACTGCGCTGATCGAGGTCGTACTCCGGCGTCCAGGGAGCACGACCACATTCGCTCACCAGTTCGACGAGATTCGGAACGGCAGCGCGACGTTTTCCATCGGTTCCAACGACCGGCGACACGGCACGGCGTTGCTTGCCGATCAAGGTCCGCGCTATCGCACGAATGTCTACGCCGCCGTGGCGACGCTGCTGGCCCGGCCGCACGCACGGAGTCATCCGTTCGCAACTCTCATGCGATGGAACGACCCGAACAGCCCCGACTCGTTTGCCTACGCCTTCGACGAATTCGACGATCGGCTGGGTGCGGTCCTCACGGGTCGCCTGGAGGCCTGGCCCGACTGCATCGCGACGACGGCCCGCCAAGCGTTGCAGAGACCTCTCTGAATCGGCGGTGCCTCAGCATGTGCGAAATCGTTCGTTTTCGGACGGGTCCCTACGGTGCGTCCGAAGAATAGCTTGGGTCAATTTCGGACATAGATTAGATTTCGGACACCCTTTACGGACGAAATTGGCCATGCCTCGCACCTTCGCCTACGTTCGAGTCTCCACCGTCGGGCAAACAACAGAAAACCAGGTTCTGGAGATCCAAGCGGCAGGCTTCAAGGTCGAGCTGCGGCGCGTGGTCTCCGAAACGATTTCCGGGAGCGTGGCCACCAGCCAGCGGCGTGGGTTCAATCGGCTCGTCGACCGGCTGGAGCCTGATGATGTGTTGGTCGTCACCAAGCTCGATAGGCTGGGCCGCAATGCAATGGACGTGGCCAGCACGGTGGCGAAGCTCGCCGAGGTCGGCGTGCGCGTCCATTGCCTGGCGTTGGGTGGCGTCGATCTGGCCAGCTCGACGGGCAAGCTGACCATGAACGTCATCAACGCCGTCGCTGAGTTCGAGCGTGACCAGTTGATCGAGCGCACCCAGGCCGGGCTCAATCGCGCCAAGGCCGAAGGCAAGATCCTCGGCCGGCCGCCGAATCTGACGCCCGATAATCGCGCGGATATCCAGCGGCGCCTGACCAACGGCGACAGCGTTTCGGCGCTCGCGCGCGAGTACGGAACCAGTCGTCAATCGATTTTAAGGGTCAAGATTGCTATGGTCCCCGCGTGATTGGGTCAGTCGCGTCTATTTCGCGCGAAATATCGAATAGTCGCGTGTATTTGGGTCGAAAATCCGAAGCGACAGCGCCAGTCGTGTCTATTTCGAATATCTGACACATGACCCATTGAAATATAAGCATTATATCCGCCTCTGCCCGCGGCTGCGTGATTTTCAGGCGGCGCTGCCAGACCGGCCTCAACAAGGGCGAGCAGCGGCATGCGCTGATGCAGGCGATCTGAACGTTCCGCCAGGGGCGCATCTCCGAGTGGACCCGCGACGCGCAGCAGTACCGCGCCTCGGGCCTGAACCTGGTGATCGCCGCCATCGTCTGGTGGAACTCGACCTACATGGCGGACGCCGTCGATCACCTGCGAGCTGCTGGCGAGCCTGCCCCCGACGATCTCCTCGCCCACACCTCGCCGGTCGGCTGGGAGCACATCGCTTTCTCGGGCGACTTCCTGTGGGACCACGCCGCCGCGCTGCAAACGGGACGCCGGCAGCTGACCCTCGGTCGCCGAATGCGCGGCGCGGCCTGAAGTTGGCGGGTTCGGGTTCCGTTCGCCCTCAGCGTTGCTCAGCTAACAAATGTCGCGCCGTCCTGTACTTGGACGCCTCGACGGCTGCGCCTTGCGCGGCGATCCAAAGGGGCCGCTGTTGCGCACCATTGAGCGGGGGAGGCTGTGCTGACCACCACGCCACTGCCCTGGGCCGACGCCTACGCCTACGCCTACGCCTACGCGATGATCGGCCGCCGCGCCGCCCGCGCCGGCATCGCCACCAGGATCGGCAACCATACTTTCTCGGCGACCAGCGTTATGCCCTTTCTGCCTCGTCACCCAAGGCGAAAACGCTGTCTGGCGGATCTGCCCCGTGTGGATCGAGGTCGCGATCGAACCGAAATAGGGTCGCGCAATAAGGGCAGAGAATGCTGATGTCCTGTCCGCCCATTGCAAGATAGATATGCGGGTGGTCCTGGGGTGGTGATGCGCCGATGCATTTGAACGCCTTAACCCCGATGCGAATCTCCGGCACACCGTGGTCGTTCGTGAACTTCGGATAGACCTCACGTGCCATATCGATCTGCTCGCTCCACCGACGTCCAACCTGAATAGAATGCGATCAAGCGTGTTTGAAGCTCGGGATGGTCAGCTTGAGTCCGCCAGTTTCGGCGGTACCCATTGATGGGCTCAGCCGCGGGTCCTGCGCGGCCGCACCACCCTCATTGTCCCACCGGGAAACCGCCCGCCTTAGTGCTTCCACGTCTTTGTTCGTTTCCGACGCGTTGTCGGTCATGGCTCTCTCCTTTCCAAAGAGGGGGTCGGCGGCGAACCTGATCAGCCTTGTGAAGGTGGCCTCGGATTTTCTTGATCGTTAGTCCGGCCGCGCTGCAGGCTCAAGGCCAGCATTCAGGCGCCTACACCGTGCAGGGGATTCGATGAGCGATAGGGCGGCTCGGCGAATGAGTTTGGTCCTGTTCCAGCATCTGTGATCGCTGAATCAGGCAACAGGTCAGCGAGCCTGACACCGCGTAGGAAAATCATAGTATAGGTCATGAGCGAATATTGAAGCAGATCCACCCCGATTACCGCGTCCCTGGGTCGGAGATACGGAAGATATCGTCGCGCAGCCGGGGTCGCTCTTCCCCGGTACACGGCTTCGAAAACATCTGCAGCGGAGATCAACGCTGCCGGTCGCGCTAAGCGGTAACCGTGACCCCTGACGGTTTTCACAAGGGTGCAGTTCCGTAGTCGAGCCAACAGCGCCTCCGTGTATGACAGCGAACGGGCCAGTTGGGCGGCGAGCTCGCCTGCTGTCACCTGGCGATCAGCGGCAGCCAGCCGAACCATGAGCTCGACGGCATCGTAGACAGCTGGACCGATGTTCATTCGCGCCTCGACACTGGTTTCGAAACACAACTATTAATCCCCAGATCACTTGTCAATATGGTTTCGAAGAGCTATCACTTTGCTGGAAAGGGCGAACATGTCAGCACGCGGAACGGCGGTCATTCGGCTGCAGACATCGCGGATCGTGCAGGCGGAAGGCCATGACGGCGAAGTCGATCGCCGACACCGACCGGGCCGCCTTCGTCGAAGCCTGGACGCCAAATTCATCCCGCCACTCCGCGCGTCGCTGCGCGCTTGCGGCCTTGGAGCACGCATATGTCCGCTGCCTTACAGACCATCGAACATGTCGAGAGCCTGGAGAAATACCAGCACGGCTTTTCCACCGACATCCCCCAGGACTTCGCGCCCAAGGGTCTGAACGCCGACATCGTTCGCTTCATCTCGGCCAAGAAGAACGAGCCGGAATGGATGCTGCAGTGGCGGCTGGACGCGTTCGAGCGCTGGCTGGCCATGGACGAGCCAGCCTGGGCCAAGGTCCACTTCCCGCGCATCGATTACCAGGACAGCTACTACTACGCCGCCCCGTCAGAGAAGAAGGGGCCCAAAAGCCTCGACGAGGTCGATCCGGAAATTCTCGCCGTCTACGAAAAGCTGGGCATCCCCTTGAGGGAACAGGCGGTCCTGGCCGGCGTCGAAGGCGCGCCGAGGTACGCAGTGGATGCGGTGTTCGACAGTGTCTCGGTGGTCACCACCTTCAAGAAGGAGCTCGCCCAGGTGGGCGTGATCTTCTGCTCCATGAGCGAGGCGATCCGCGAACATCCCGAACTGGTGAGGCGATACCTGGGCTCCGTCGTGCCCGTTTCGGATAACTATTACGCCTGCCTGAACGCTGCGGTCTTCTCCGACGGCAGCTTCGTCTATGTGCCGCCCGGCGTCCGCTGCCCGATGGAGCTCTCCACCTACTTCCGGATCAATGCGGAGAACAGCGGCCAGTTCGAGCGCACCCTGATCATCGCCGACCAAGGCGCCTACGTCTCGTATCTGGAGGGCTGCACGGCCCCCATGCGCGACGAGAACCAGCTCCATGCCGCCGTGGTCGAGCTGATCGTGCTGGAAGACGCCGAGATCAAATATTCCACGGTCCAGAACTGGTATCCGGGCGATCCGGTCACGGGCAAGGGCGGCATCTACAACTTCGTCACCAAGCGCGCCGACTGCCGCGGAGACCGCTCGAAGGTCTCCTGGACCCAGGTCGAGACCGGTTCGGCCATCACCTGGAAATACCCGTCCTGCATCCTGCGCGGCGAAGGGAGCTCGGGCGAGTTCTATTCGATCGCCATCACAAACGGCCGCCAGCAGGCCGACACCGGCACCAAGATGCTCCACCTCGGCGCTAACACCCGCTCGCGGATCATCTCCAAGGGGATCTCGGCGGGGCGTTCGTCCAACACCTATCGCGGCTTGGTCTCGGTCCACCCCAAGGCCAAGGGCTCGCGCAACTTCACCCAGTGCGACTCGCTGCTGATTGGCAAGACCTGCGCGGCCCACACCGTGCCCTACATAGAGGCGCGCAATGGCCACTGCATCCTTGAGCATGAGGCCACCACCACCCGGCTGTCGGACGACCAGCTATTCTACGCCACACAACGCGGTCTTTCCCAGGAGGAGGCGGTCCAGCTGCTGGTCAACGGCTTCGTCCGCGAGGTGCTGCAGGAACTGCCCATGGAGTTCGCGGTCGAAGCCCAGAAGCTCGTCGCGATCTCGCTCGAAGGTTCGGTCGGATGACCCTCGCCATTCCGGAACGGATCGCCACTATATCCTCAAGGCAAGTCTTGAAGCCGAACGCCACGCGCGGGAGGAGGCCGAGCGGGTCCAGCAGGACACCGACCTGGCCCGCGCTGAGTGGCTCGGCCACCAGGCCCACCGCTGCCCCCACCAAGCAGCAGCCCGTTTCCAGCGCGCAAGAGGCCCTTGAGGTCCTGGCGCAGTTTCTCGTGGAGTGACCCCCTAGATGCTTTCCGTCTCCAATCTGCGCGCCGAAGTCGGCGGCAAGGAAGTCCTCAAAGGCCTGACGCTTGATGTGCCCGCGGGCGAGGTCCACGCCATTATGGGGCCCAATGGCGCCGGCAAGTCGACGCTCTCCTATGTGCTCACCGGCCGCTCGGGCTACGAGGTCACCGGCGGGACCGCCACCCTGGACGGCGAGGATCTGCTGGCGCTCGATCCCAACGAACGCGCCGCCAAGGGCGTCTTTCTGTCCTTCCAGTACCCGCTGGAAATCCCCGGCGTTCCGGCGCTGACCTTCATCCGCACGGCCATGAATGCCCAGCGCAAGGCGCGCGGCGAGGCCGAGATCAGCGCCCCGGCCTTCCTGAAGCTGGCGCGCGAGAAGGCCGGCGAACTGAAGATCGACTTCGAGATGCTCAGGCGCGCCCTCAATGTCGGGTTCTCAGGCGGTGAGAAGAAGCGGATGGAAATCTTCCAGATGGCCATGCTGGCCCCGCGCCTCCTGATCCTTGACGAGACCGATTCCGGGCTCGACATCGACGCGCTGAAGATCGTCTCCGGAGGCGTCAACGCCATGCGCGATCCCGATCGCGCCATGTTGGTGATCACCCACTACCAGCGGCTGCTCGACTACCTCAAACCCGACAAGGTCCACGTCCTGGCCGGCGGCCGCATCGTCGCCACCGGCGGGCCCGACCTGGCGCTCGAGCTCGAGCGCGAAGGCTACGACAAATACGCGAGGGCCGCTTGAGTCTCGCCACCGCCCTGAAATCCGGCGACGCCGGCCTGCTTCCCAGCAAGCGCGACGAAGACTGGAAGTGGACCGACCTGCGCGGCCTGCTGCGCGTCCTGCCGCCGCCCTCGCCGCCAAGCGATGCGGCGCTGACCGCTGGCCCGTTTGGTGATCTGGGCGAGATCGAGGTCGCCATCGTCAATGGCCGCCTACGCGGCGACGCCTCGGCCCTGATTCTGAAGCCCGGCGAGAAGCGTGTCGTGCGCCTGCGGTTCGTCGCCCAAAGCGCCGACAGTGCCCATTCCGTCCAGCTCGCCATTCAACTGGGCAAAGGCGCCGACCTGACCTTGCTGGAGAGCTATGAGGGCTTAGCGGGCGACTATGTCGCCGACGCGGCCCTCGATATCTCGCTCGCCAAAGGCGCGGCCCTGGAGCGCATCGTGGTGGCCGCCGACGGCGAAGGCGCGATCTCGGTCAGCTCGACCCAGGTTGCGCTCGGCCCCGAGACCCGCTTCGCCCAGACCCTGCTGACTGACGGCGCCAAACGACAGCGGATCGAGACCCACGTCGCCCACCCGGGCGCCGGAGCCGGTGTGCGCCTCGATGGCGTTTATCTGCTCTCCGGTCAGCATCATGCCGACTTGACCACCATGGTGGAGCACGGAGGGGTTGATGGAACCACGGACCAGCTCACCAAGGGCGTCGTGCGCGATCAGTCCCGCGGCGTCTTCCAGGGGCGCATCGTGGTGGAGGAGGGTGCTGACCGCACCGACGCTCGCATGAGGCACAACGCACTGATCCTGTCGGATCGCGCCGAGGTCGATGCAAAACCGGAGCTGCTGATCTTCGCCGACGACGTGCAGTGCGCCCATGGCAATACGATCGGCGCCCTGGACGAAGAGGCGCTGTTCTACATGCGCCAGCGGGGTCTCCCCGAAACCGAGGCCCGCGCCCTGTTGATCGAGGCGTTCGTCGGTCAGGTGATCGAGCGGATCGCCTACCAGCCCGCCCGCGAGGTCGCTCGCGCCTGGGCCGCCCAGAGGTTGGGAGCCTGACCATGGACTTCGACGTCGAAGCCATCCGCGAGCGGTTCCCGATCCTGGCTCGCCACGTGAACGGCGAGCCGCTGGCTTATTTCGACAGCGACGCCTCAGCTCGGAAGCTGCCGGCGGTGGCCGGCGAAATTCCGGACTGGGTGGAGGATGTGGTGAAGGAACTGCCCGGCATCGGCCGGGTGAAGGTCGATCTCGTGTTCGACCCGACATGGGATTCCTCTCGGATGTCCGACGAGGCTAAGCTCCGACTGAATGGATTCTGACCATGAGCGATCTCAATCTGACTGCGGCCGGCGCGCCTCCCCGCCGACTCCGCCCCAAGCTCGTCTCCCTGACCGACACTGCGGCTGAGCGCGTGCGCGAGATCATGGGCCGCGCTGATGTCCCTTATAGGGGACTACGGGTTGGGGTGAAGAACGGCGGCTGCGCCGGCTCCGAATACACCATCGAATATGCCGAGGCCGCCGCGCCCCTGGACGAGGTGGTGGAGGACAAGGGCGTCACCATTCTGGTCGATCCCAAAGCGGTTCTGTTCTTGATCGGCAGCGAGATCGACTACGAAAAGACCAAGCTCTCAGCCAAGTTCACCTTCCGAAACCCCAACCAGACCGACGCCTGCGGTTGCGGGGAAAGCGTCACTATCGAGCCTGGTAAGGTCGTTGAGTCGTGAATATTTGTCCTACATTGCCGTCCGCCAACATGGCGGGACTCAGAGCATGCCAGTTTCCAGCTTGGCGGCGTCGGACATCATTGAATGGCTCCACTGCGGATCGAACACCAGATCCACATCAGCCTCCGCAACCGTGGGGATCATCTTGAGCTTGGTGCGGGCATCATCCACCAGGATGTCGCCCATGCCGCATCCGGGGGCGGTCAACGTGAGCTTCACATAAACCTTGCGCTCGCCCGGAGCAGTCTGCTCCAGGCGCAGGTCGTAGACCAGCCCCAGATCAACCACGTTGACCGGAATTTCCGGATCAAACACGGTGCGAAGCTGATCCCACGCCAGCTTTTCCACATCCGCATTGGTGGCATCGGCGGCCACCTCGATAGCCGCCGGCGGCTCCTTGTCCAGCGCGTCGGCATCGCTTCCGGCAATGCGGAATAGGTTGCCGTCCACATACACGGTAAAACTGCCCCCTAGCGCCTGAGTGATGTAGCCGATCTGGCCGATGGGCAGGCATACTGCGTCGCCAAGCGGCACCATGACGGCGTTGCAATCGCGCAACAGGGTGAAGGGTTCGTTGCTCACACTGAAACTGCTCATGCCGACGCCGATCCTGTGGCTGCGGGCGCGACTAAGCGTCGAACCCAGGTTGTCTATAAGAGCCGGCCCGGAGAATCTGGACAGGCCGTCAGTCCGGACCTTTCCCTCAGCCTGCTAGAGCCCTTTCCGACCTGATGGCTTCATCAGGGTCGGGCGAAAAGGGCTCTAAATCAAAAGTTTAGAGCATTTTTCGATCCGAGAACCGTTTCACACTTATCGGAAAATGCTCTAGATGGAGAAGCTGACGCCGCAGCCGCAGCTGGACTTGGCGTTGGGGTTGCGGACCTGGAACTCGGCGCCGGACAGCTCGTCCACATAGTCGATCACCGAGCCCCTCAGCAGGATTAAACTCATCTCGTCGACCAGGGCTGCGGCCCCGTCACGTTCGACCACCAGATCATCGGCATGCGACTCGCTGACCAAGTCGAACTGGTACTGGAAGCCGGAACAGCCCCCGCCTTCCACCGCCACCCGAAGCATGACGCGATAACCCTCGCTCTGGCTGAGGGCGTGAAGCCGTTGGGCTGCGGTCTGGGAGAGGGTCAGGTTTGACGCAGTCATGCTGTTCATGGCGCCCGGGTCTTCAAACTGTCGACGGCATGCACCGGAGCCCTGTCCCCCTTCATCAAATCGGCGATGGCGCAGTACACTATCCGCTGGCTCTCCAGCATATTCTTGCCGGCGAACACGGGCGACGTCACCTCGATGTTGAAGTGGCCGCCGCCGCCGTTCACTCCGGCCCGTGAATCGGGAATCTTGCGCTCGATGGCCTCGCGGAGCGCATCGATGACGGAACCTTGGAAGTCAGTTGGATGGGACGACATGCTGGTCTCCTTTTTATATCAGTAACGCGGCACTGAGGCGTCGATGGGCAGCGCCCTCGCGTCGGTGCCGCCTTTGAGTCCGATGTTGGCTAGCGCTCCCCGTTGCGTCACCCGGATCTGCGACAACTGCCGCAAACCCCTTCCGACCGCCTCGCTCATGGTGGTCCTCGGCATGCGGGGCTCCTAACGGATCGAAAGCGGCGTTTGAATCCGTCAAAATGGCGCCAATCCTTGGCTCCAAAGACTTTCGGCAGGTCGCCAACCGTCAGATTCTCACCACTAGGCCTTCACGCCGATGAGCTCTTGAAGCTCTCCGGACGCCTGCATCTCGCGGACGATGTCGCAGCCTCCCACGAACACCCCATCGATGTAGAGTTGCGGGATCGTCGGCCACTCGGAGAACGCCTTGACTCCATCCCGGATCTCGGGAGAGCGAAGTACATCGACCGTTTCGTAGCTTGGCTTCAGCTCGTCGAGGATTTTCACGACCTGGGCGGAGAACCCGCATTGTGGCATGTGGCGAGTTCCCTTCATGAAGAGGACGACTCGGTTTTGTGCCACGAGGTCGGAGATCTGCTGGTGGAAAGGTTCATTTAGGGACATCGTTGCTCCTCTCGGGTTATTTGGGATTCTGGCCGGATTTTCGGGGCAGGCGATTTTCAGATGTCTCCCTGACATCTAGCCAGGGCGTCTGTAGAATGGCTCCTTCCCCGCTGCGTGGTCCGTCGCGTCCACAATTTCCATGATTTCCGGGGCAACCCTTCTAACCATAACTTCGAATCCCTGCCTCAGGGTCACCTGAGAGGATGCGCATCCCTGGCAGCCGCCGCTCATGGTTATGAAAAGCTTCCCCTTGCTGACGTCCACGATTGAAATCTTCCCGCCGTGGTTAGCGATCGAACGATTGACTTCTTTGTCCAGGAGCGCTTGGACGGCCACGCGAACCTCGGCGTCGGCCCTTCCTTGCGTGCTAGCCTGAGCAGCTATCTCCAAAATCGCCGGCACGCCGGAGAGCAACTGCGTCCGGACGGCCATCCCGATTGCCGATTTCAGTCCCGACCACGAGGCGCTCGGCTCCTTGCCGATGGTCACTACGCTCTCAGCGATGAGCACGTTTGCCACACCGGAAAGCGCGAACAGTCGCTCGGCGAGCGGCGACCCGGCCGCCCGTCCCTTATTGCCGAAGAAGAACGGACCACCGGGATGTAAATCGCGGCTCACGGTGAATTTACACGTGTCGGGGTCGGCGAGCGAGGTCTCCGCGCGGATGCCGATTGGCAGATCCATAGACTGGGCGTCAGACATCCTCGACGTTCTTCTCTGCCGCGCGCGCGCCTGAGGCGCGCAGGTTCTTAAACGTATGGATCCCGCTGTTATGACCGTCGTTCCAATCAAGTCCGATCGCGTAGTTTCCTATGCTTACGATCTTGCGCGGGCTCACATCAGGCCGCACCGTTTTCGGATCGAGCAACTTGCGTCCGCTCATCTCCTCGACGCAGAGGGCGCAGTGACACGCCAGGCGCAGATCGCGGACGTCGAAGTCGTCGCTATGGCCGTCCTCCCAGAGCACGGACAAGGTGCGTGGATCGCGGCGCCGGAAACCGATGGGGGTATTCCGCGATCCAGCAGGCCGAACCGCGCCTTCCATCCAGGCCGGCGCCCCCTCGTTGCTGTCCCAACCCCACACAAAGGGCTGAAGCACCGTGGCCACCGCGTAGAGCTGCTCCGCAAGCGCTGCGGCGATGGCGGCGTACACCTGGGCGCTGACTGACTTCGGCTGGTCCACCACGATGGGGCGCCCCGCGTCACCGCAGGCGACGACGGCGGGATCGAGGGGTAAGGCGCCGAGGAACGGGACGCTGAGCTCCTGGCTCATCCGCTCGCCGCCGCCGTTACGGAAGATATCCGTGCTCTCTCCGCAGTGGGGGCAGGTGAAAGTGCGCATGTTCTCGACGATCCCAAGAATCGGCACCTGCACCTTCTCGAACATCCGCAAGCCGCGGCGGGCGATCTTGAGGCTAACGTCCTGTGGCGTCGTCACAATCACCGCGCCCGACAGCGGCATGCTCTGCGCCAGCGTCAACTGCGTGTCGCCGGTGCCGGGCGGGAGGTCGAGGATCAAGTAGTCTAGGGGTCCCCATTGCACGCCGGCGACGAACAACTTCAGGTATTTGCCCACCATTGGCCCCCGCAAGACGGCCGGATTGTCGTCTCCGGTCAGCATCCCCATCGATATCACCTTCAGACCGTGCCGCTCCGCCGGGATGATCCTGCCTTCCGGGGTTTGTGCCGGCGGCTGGCCGGTTGGGATGCCGAGCATGCCGGGGATACTGGGGCCAAGAATATCGGCATCTACCAGCCCGATGCGCCCTCCGAGCTGCTGCAGCGCGAGCGCCAGATTGACGCTCACCGTGGATTTGCCGACGCCGCCCTTGCCGCTGCCTATTGCGACGATGTGCCGGATCCCAGGCAGCTTCTCTGCGCCGGCGGCCGGCAATGACGACGGGCCACGCGCGTGGTGTGGGTCAGCGGCCTGCATGGCTAAGCTTTTTTGATATCGCTTCGTGGTTCACTAGGATCCCCTGCCGGGCTTTTCGCTGAAATACTTCTCGAACTTGCCGGTCTCGCGCTCAAAGTCGTCAGCGTCGGCGGGCGACTCACCCTTGACGGTGATGTTGGGCCAGATGCGGGAGAATTCGGAATTGACCTTTAGCCATTTGCCGTCTGGATCGTCCTCGGTGTCGGGCTTGATGGCGTTCACCGGGCACTCCGGTTCGCAGACTCCGCAATCGATGCATTCGTCCGGATTGATCGCCAGGAAGTTCTCGCCCTCGTAGAAGCAGTCGACCGGACACACCTCTACGCAGTCCATGAGCTTACATTTGATGCAGGCATCCATCACGATGTAGGTCAACTAGGCGTCCTTTCAGCAGATCGCAGTGCTGAACTCAGTCGCGGTGTACGCCCTCGCGCGGCTGGCTCGTTGGTTGAAAAATGCATGCAGAGTAGGCCGGCTTCCTCTAGCTCGATCGGAACGCCGAACAGTTGACATTTGAGGGCCGAGAGGGAGGCTACAGTGGAGTCGGAGCACGTTTCTCCAGCGAGGTGCGTGCAGTCCCGGCAAACACCGAAGTGCCGATGCGGCCCGCTCGCAGCTACAGTGGTCAGCACGTGGTGCATTGCGCCGCGCATCGCGCTTTGCTCTTCTGCGGCGAGTGATTCCACGGCGCGCACCAGAACTTCGAACGGATCGCGCGCAACCGCTTCGTGGCCCTTGTCCGTCAGCCTAAGACTGACGCTTCGCCCATCCGCCTGGGATCTCTGTCTGCCCAGGTACCCACCAGCCTCAAGCGCCTTGATGGCTTGTGACGCGGTGCCACGGGTCGTCGCTTGAAATTCCGCGAAGGCTGACGGGGTGCGGGAGAACGAGTTGGCGCGCGCGAAGAAGCGCAGCGCCATCCATTGGGCGGGACTGAGTTCGCCCTGATAGCCCTCCGCTTGGATGAGCCGCCCCACCAGCAGCAGGAGTTCCGCCGTTTCGCGCGCTGACATAATCACCTCTTCGAAGACATAATAGTGTTTCGAAATCAACTTGACAACCGATCGGATGCCGATAGCTTTGTTTCGCAATCAACCGAGGGGCTATTCGTAGCCATGATCGAAGTGCACTATGGCGTGGTTTGCATCGGTGGACGGTGGACCATCATCAGCGAGGGGCTGAGGTTCGGCTCCTATGACACGGCAGCCGAAGCTGAACAGATAGCCCGGCACATAGCGAACCAGGCTGCGGGCCTCCCCGTCCAGCTTCATCTGCAGAACGACGCAGGCGAGGTCCATCGGGAGCAGCACACTGGGGGAGAGCCGGCGTCGCCTGCGGACGTTTGATCAAGTTCTTCCAGGGCAGGATGATGGCTGACGACAACGAACCACAAGACGGGTCCCGACCTGATGTGCTGGGCGATGGCTCCAAAGCTCAAAACCTTGGCCAGACCGGCCACCCCGAAAACGTCGTCACCGAAGCGGATGTCAAAGAGGCTTTGGCAGATGTCAAAGAAGCCGTTCGAAACGGTTGATACAGCGTCGATCCGGCAAGTTGTCCCTGCGCCCGAAGGCGGAAAATACGACTACTTTACGGATTACCTGGACAAGGCGGTGTGGGTTCTAGCTGAAGTGCGACGAAGGGCGTGGGCAGAATGACGGGGAGGGGATGTCCTGTCACGTCAGGCTTTCAGGGCATTGGCGGTCGGGCGACGGGCGGGCGCGGAGCCATCACGTAGCGCAGAGCCCGTTCGACGCCCGTGTCTCAATCGTCGCCGCGATCTGCTCGGCAAGTACATCCTCCGGCGTGCGGTATCCGAGACACTTGCGCGGTATCCGATTGAGCCGCGTGGTCAGCTCCAGCAGTTTCTCGGGAGGGATCAGCGCGTGTACGTCGTCAGAAGTTTTGAGACAGCCGGGTCGCGGATTTAGCGGAGGGTTGGCCTCATCTGGGGTTGATATCTAGGCGGCGATTTTGCGGTGCTGCAAGCGCCGATGTTCGAGG
>NZ_JAFCSZ010000045.1:0-15709 GCF_049895765.1 Caulobacter sp. DWR1-3-2b1 | reverse complement strand
GGCGCCTTAAGACGCTCAAGGGCCTGACCCCCTACGACTTCATCTGCAAAATGTGGACAAAAGAGCCTGCAAGATTCAAGATCAATCCGATCCATCAAAGCCCGGGACCAAACACCTAGCGTCGTGACCAATTTTCACAAGGTCGTGGTCGAGCCCCTGCACGAATTCCTGACCGGTCGATGTGCGCTTCGGCGAATTCCTGCGGGCGATTATCACCGCTGACACGGACCTGATCCCGGACGACCGCATGAACTACCGCCTCGCCTTCGTGGAGGCGTTCCGCCGCCGGGGCATCTTCCCGGAAAACTGCCAAACGGAAGACCCGCTATGGGTGGAACTGACCCACAGGTTCTGACGCTCGACCCGTCCAGCGGCCGACCTCAGGCGAGCGCATTCCTGGCGTCGGTCGTCGAGGCGCCCACGTCCCCTGTCGGACGACGGCGCAGGAAATATAAGCCAGCCAGGATCGTGCAAACGGCGCCGACGATGCTCGTCGCGTAGATGCTGGCGATGAAGAAGCCGAGCCAGTCCAGGCTGACCATCGCGAAATTGCGCCAGAGCAGCAGGGCGACACTGCCGAGATAACCCGAGGCGTCGGCGACGTAGATCAGGAAACCCGCCGTGCCGACCTGACCGCTGAAGGCGATCATTCGGTCAAACAGCATGGCGTTGAAGGGGGTGTAGGCCATGTAGAGGCCCGCGCCTGTCAGGACCATCCAGGTCAGTGGCGTCACCAGATGAGCCTGGAAGGCCAAGGTCGCGAGGCCCAGCAGCAGGAATCCTGCCAGGATGACGCCGTGCATCACCAAAAGCGCCCGCAGATTGTCGCGCACCAGCATTACTGCGCCCATCACCGCCAGGGCGACGGCGGCGACCGGCAGTTCGCTGGTGGTGAAGACGCCCGAGGCTTCGCCAAAGCCCAGGGCGATCCAGATTTCAGCGGCGAAATTGTCGCGGAAATCCCGCAATGCGGTCAGCAGCACATAGGCCATTACCAGCAACACGACGCCAGGCGCGTAGGCGGCCAGAAACGCGCGGCGCCTGGCGCGATCCATCGGCTGGCGACGCACGCGGGCCGCCTCGTCGGCGGGGCTGGGCGGCGGCAACTGAACCAGGGCCCAGACCGAGACGGCCAGCAACGGCAGAAAGAGAGCGCCGGTCGCGGCGGGCATCCAGAACGGCGAGACATCGAGATCGACCATCAGCCACTTTCCGACGGACTTCACGACACCGGATGACAGGATGAAGCTGGCGCAAAGGATGGCGCCCAGCACCTCGGACGTGCGCCGCCCCTCCATAAAGCCGAACACCAGCCCCCAGATCATGCCCAGGGGCAGGCCATTCAGCACCAGGGCGGCGACGTTCCAGGGCGCCGGAACGACAGCGAAGGCCAGCAGGGCCAGCCAGGAAGCGCCGATCAATCCCAGGATGGCCGCGCCGCGCTGTGACGGAGCAATCTCGGAGATCACCTTGACGCCGATGAGCTTGGAGGCTGCGTATCCAGCGACCTGGGCCAGCACCAGGGCGATCTTGTAGTCGATCGCGAAGGTCCAGCCATCGACAGCGCCAAAGGTCGCTGCCGCGAAAGGCTTTCGGAAGGCATACATCGAGAAATAGGCGCAGAAGCCAGCCAGGCCCGCGAACAGGGTGAAGACCAGAGGATTGGCTCGCTCGAGCCAGCTTCGCGGACCTGAACTCATCTAAACGCCTCCTACGAGACGTTTGGTCTATACCACCTGCATGGCGTTTCGATGACGAGGCGGCGACGTCTAGAAGAGGCGTTTGGCGTTCAGCGACAGACCAACCACGTCACCGCACGCGGATATCGACGCTGACTTTCAGGGCGTCGTGACGCCAGTATTCGCGGTCGAACTCGACCACGCGCCCTTGTGAGTCGTAACACGTGCGCTCGACGCTTAAGCCGGGCAGGCCAGACTTCACTCGAAGAGCTTCGGCCTCGCCAAGGGTCAAGGCGCAGGGGCGCATGTCGACCTTGTTACGCGCGACGCGTATCCCGTAGACGGACTTCAGGACACTGGTCAGCGAACCGTCCAGATCGTGGTCCACCAGGCCCGGCGCCAGGGAGGCGTCGACGACGATGCTCTCGATCAGCACGGCCCGTCCGTCGATCGAGCGCCGACGGCGGATCCAGTACATCGGGGCGCCGACAGGGCGTGAAAAGATCTGGCTCAGCATGGCGTCGCAGGCGATCACGGTCTTGCTGAGCGTCTCGGTCGCCGGCTGCCGTCCTTGCGCTTCGACATACGACATGAAGCCTTCCCAACGTGTCGGATCGTAGACCACGGGAGGCGGGGAAACATACCAGCCGCTGCGGTTCTTTCGATAGATCAGTCCCTCGGCCTCGAGCTGAAAAAGAGCCTCCCGGATCGTGCCTCGCGCCACGCCGCCGCCGACCTGTAACTGCCGCTCCGAGGGCAGGCGCTCGCCAGCCTTCAGCTCTCCGCCGACGATCCGCTCGGCAATGTCGTCGCGGACTCCAAGATAGTGGAGGTTTTCTGGTTGCTGCATTGTCGGGACCTGCTGGCGGTCAGAATCCGCCTGATGCGAGGATGGAAGCCCGCTACGCCCAGGTCAAGAAACGGGATCAGCCCATGACAGCCAATCTTGGCGGGATCCGTGCGTCACGAAAGATTCGCTGAAGACGGGTCAATTTTGGTCTATACCAATTCGCCAACACGGAGGTGTGGCCGGACCACCCATCGTCGCGTGCGCTGCAGCGCCTACGGATACCTTATGATCTCTCCCTCTTTGGCCGACGCTTTCGTGGCCGAACTTGCCGGTCTCTTCGCCCGATTTGGTGGCCTCCGTTATGGAGAAGGCGTCAGCCAGCTGGAGCACGCGCTCCAAACGGCCCATCACGCCAAGGTCAATGGCGCGCCGGCTGCGCTGATCGTCGCCGCCCTGCTGCACGACGTCGGGCACCTGATACAGAAGGTCGGCGACAACGCGGCGGACCTCGGCATCGATACGCGCCACGAGCACATCAGCGCTGGCTATCTGGCGCGGGCGTTTGGCCCTGAGGTTACAGAGCCTGTACGCCTGCACGTGGCGGCCAAGCGCTACCGGGTGGCTGTGGAGCCCGCCTATCTTGAGCGTCTCAGCAGGGCGTCCCTGCAGAGTCTGGCCCTGCAGGGCGGCCCGTTGAGCGAGGGCGAAATCGAGGCGTTCCTGGCTGAGCCGGCGGCGGCCGCCGCTCGCCAGCTGCGCGGCTACGACGAAGCTGGCAAGGCTCCGGACGCTGAAGTGCCCAGCTTCGAGACCTATTACGACCTTCTTCGAGATCAGATCGATCGCGCGGGTAAAATTCCGGTCTGATGGCCAAACCTTTGGGGGGCTATGGCGCTGACTCTTCCGAGACCAGATGCTGCAGCACGCGCTTTTCCAGCACCAGCAGCGCGCTGACCTGGTTGGTGCGCATGACGAGCCCACCGGCCAGCGGCTTGGCGGCCTCGTGCACGGCGCGGGCCAGGCGCAGGAATTCCGGCTTCCCCCGTCCGCCGGCGCCGTACAAAGCGCAGAGCTGTCGCCAGTCCTGCACGAAGCTGTCCAGCAGCATGTCAAACAGCGCGGCGCAGCGCCTGGCTTCGGCGGTGTCGGTGGCGACCGCCACTTCTGCGCGGAGGTCATCGACCAGCCACTGCACTTCAGCCGCGGGCATGACCGGTGAGCGCTGATCGGCTTCGGTCAGCAACTTTGGACTGACCTTGGGGTCCCAGGCGACCGCCCGCCATTGCTCGCGTGGCGGCGCCTGCCCGCAGGCGAACCGCCAGAACGCCGCCGTGCCGGTGGTGTCGGCGACAAGATGGATGCGCTCGGCGCTGGCGTTGTTCTCGACATGGTGCCGACGCCAGTTGTCGAAGATCCACGCTTCGCCAGCGCCCATGTGCACGGCTTGCCCGTCGCAATGGAACCGCACCTCCGGCCAGGTGAAGACGGGGATGTGAAGCCGCACCCGCCTATGCCAGTGGTAGTTGATGTCAGCATGCTCCGGCACGCCTGCGCCGGGCGCCAAGCGCATCAGTCGTGATCGGCTCCACACTACGCCAAAGCCCGCGAGGACCTGGCGCAGATAGGGCATGGCTTCAAGCCAGGGCGTCGGCAGCATCTGTCCGTGGACGGAATCTGTCTCGCCCCCGCTGGCGCTGATCAGGCGCGCGGCGCTGTTGCCGCTCAGTTGGTCTGGGTGTGAAACCCAAGCCGTCGCAGGCAACGCCGCGACCTCGGCCTGCATACGCGCCACGTCGAAGAGCACCGGAAGCTGGAAGAAGGGGCGCGACAACCGCATGGATCAGTCCCTGTAGCTGGTCAAGGCGTCGCCCAGCGCATCGCTCAGGGGCGCGAGCCAGGGCGCGTAGTGTCGCCATTGGTTGAGACCCTCCCGGCCAATGGGCTGACGCACCTGCTCGGAACTGGGCGTGCGCACACTGCGGCGGGTCTCGTGGAAAGCCAGGCAGGCCGCCTCGAAGGGCAATCCGCAGCGATTCAGCAGGCGTCGCACGCCGCCTTCCAGATCCTCGACCAAGTCTTCGTACTGCACCCTCAGTACCCGCCCTGGCAGCACCTCGTCCCAATGCCGCATGAGATCCAGATAGGTGCGGTAGTGACGGGCGATATCGTCGACGCCGTAGGTGAATTCCTGATTGGTCGTGCCAAACAGCTGCTTGAGGTTGCTGAAGCAGCAGGCCATGGGTTCGCGCCGCACATCGATGATCGTCGCCCGGGGAAACATCAGCTGAATCAGGCCGATGTGCCAGAAATTGTTCGGCATTTTGTCGATGAAGAACGGCCGGCCCAACCTGCGATAGACGCGCGTATTAGCCAGGAAGCGCTCGCCGAGCGACCCGACATCCCCCGCCGTCAACCGCGCGAACGCCTGGGGGGCCAGCGGCAGGCCGCAATCGGGATCGCGACCGCACAGCTCGCCGGCACACCGGCCGATCTCGGTCAGTTCCTGCGTGCCCTCCACGCTGGAATGGGAGGCGAGGATCTGCTCGATCAGGGTTGAGCCCGAACGCGGCAAGCCCAGGATGAAGATGGGGTCCGGGTCGTCCAGGCCCCAGCCGGCGCGCGCGGCGAAGAATTCGGCGGTGAAAACCTGCTTCAGTCGGACAGCGCAGGCCTCCGCGACCTCCGGGCGATAGCGGCCGGCGGCGCGCCGCATCGCATTGCTGCGCTCGTAATATTGCCACGAGGTGGCGTAGTCGCCCCGGTCCTCCAGAGCCTTGCCCAGGGCGAAGCACAGATAGACGCGGTCCATGTCCTGGATTACGGGCTGGATTTCCGCGACGCGCAGGCGCGCGATCTCATCGTCGGTGAAGCGATAGGTCTTGAGGTTGGCGAGGCTGAACCAGGCCACGCCGTAGTCCGGCCGGGCCGTCAGGGCGGCGCGATAATCGGCGATGGCATCCGGTTGCCGGCCCGCGACCTTCAGGGCGTTTCCTCGCCACAGGCGCAGATCGGCGACCTCCGCTCCCGATTGGGATGGCCCCACCAGCAGCCGCTCGTAGAGATCGATTACAGGTTCGTGGTCGCCCAGGCCGACGCAGGCCGCGCCATACTGCTTGAGGTAGTCGCGGCTATCGGGATCGTGCCCGAGCAGATGCTCGGCCTGCTGCCGCGCCTCCAGGTGCTTCCGCTGTTGCAGCAACACCATGGCGTAGTCGAGTCGCGCCGCGTGATAGTCCGGCGCGCGCTCGATCACCGATTTCAGCAAGGCCTCGGCCTCTTCGGGCGCGTCGCGCTCCTGGCGGATCCGCGCCAGCAGGCGCAGGGCGCCGACATTGTCGCCATCCGTGTGCAGATAGTCCCGGATGATCTCCTCGGCCGGCGACAGGTCGCCATCGGCCAGCAGGCTGTTGGCCGCCACGACCTGGGACGGCAGTTGTCTCAGCATTGCCAGATGCTGGGCCGCTGTGGCCGCCTGGGCTGTGTCGTCCGACATGCGGAAGAGCTGCTCCAGCATGTCCCAACTGGCCGGCAGCGTCGGATTGAGGCGCACCGCCTCGCCCAGAGCGTCGATAGCTGCCTCAGCGTCCCCAAGCAGGACGTGGCAGTGGCCGCGCTCCTGATAAAGGCGGCTGAACCGGGGATGCAGCGCCTGCAGTCGCGCCAGGACGTTCAGCGCATCCGCAATGCGTTGGCCCGCACGCAGGGCCATGGCCTCTCGCAACAGGGCGTCGCGGTCAATGGAACTGGCGCCAGACTTCATCGCGCCGGGCTCGAACGCAGGAACGGCTCAAGCCAGTCGGGGTCCGGCTGGTCGGCGTCGTAATATTCGAAGATCAGATGCGCGCGGTCGGTCTCGCCGTCGTTGCGCACCCAGTGCGGACCAAGGTTGTTGACCTCTACCGCCCCGCCTACCGGGAAATTGTGCTCTTCCCCGCCGAAGAACGACACCACCCCGGGATTAGTCGACAGCGGCACATGGATCTTGTGCGGCCACTTCGCCGCAGGATTGCCGTCGATGTGCGGGTGGATCACCCCGCCTGGAGGCATCTTTGCCAACATCACCCGAGGAAACACCCCGCGCGTGTAGCCATAGTCGCGGACGGCCTGCGCCATCACCGGCTCCAGCAGGTCGCGCCACTCTGGCCAGGCTGCGCGGTCGTGAGAACTGCGCCAGTCACGGGGGGTGTCGACGAAGCGGAAGACAATGTGCCGGGTCGCGTCCAGCACCTCGAACCTGTTCGGCTTGCCAGCGTTCTCTGCGATCCAGACAGTTTCGGGGATTGCCAGCAGGGCCTCCAGCAGCGCCGCGATGTCGACCGGGCCCAGCTTGCGAACGCCCGTGGTCTTGCGCGGATTGGCGGCGAGACCGGCGCTCATCTCAGGCCTTCGAAGGTGTAGCCGAACAAGTCCAGATCCTGCGCATAGCGCGCGGCGACGCCGTCGACCAGGGCGCGGTCGTAGTAGCGGCGATAGTCGCCATGCCGGCTGCCATTGATGCGGTCGAGCGGGCGGGAAGGAATGCCGATGCGCGCGCAGATCGCATCATACGACCCCTGCATGTCTTCGACACGACCGACGCTGTCGGCCAACAAGGTTTGGCCATCCTCGTCGACCAGCAGCGAGGCCTGTGGCTGGAACAAGACATGATGCTCTGGCGGTTCCTCGAACAGAAAGTGACGCATCGCCTCTCGCGGCTGCCGCTCGAAGACGTCGCCGCCCCGCAGCATGAACGCGCAATATGAGACGAAGCGGTCGAACGGATTTCGCACGAAGGCAAACTTGAAATAGCCGCGAAAGGCCTCCTCACCGAGGTATGGCCGCACTTGGCGCAGGGACAGGTGGCCATGCCGGATCGCCGCCAGATCCTGCCACGGAAAGCGCTTGTCGACGAACAGACCCACCTGTTCGACGTCGTCGTCGCCCAGTTGCTCGCGCAGGGCCTGCCGCACGGAATGGGTGCCGGTCTTGGGCACGGCGGCGAAGATGAAGCGGTGGCTATGAGAAACGATCATGTTTCAGGACACACAGAAAAGCGCCCTCCAAAGAGGGGGCGCGGTCTCGGCATAGGGCCGTCTTAGAACTTGTAGCTGAGCCCGACCATGTAGGTCGCGCCGCTCTGGTTCTGGTTGTAGAGGTAACGGTTCTGCCCCCAGAACTGCGTATCCTTCTGGTTTGTCAGGTTGACGGCGTCCAGGGTGAGCTGCAGTCCGTCGGCGATGTTGAAGAAGGCTGCGGCGTCGATATAGGTGCCCGCCTCGAAGCCCCGCGTGCTGGCGCTCATGACGGAATCGCTGATCCCGCTGTACCAGCGTGCGCGATGGCTCAGCGAGCCTCTCACGCCCCACTGGCTGGTCTCATAGTAGAGCGTGGCGTTGTAGCTGGTCTTCGATACGCCGGTGAGCGCTTCTTCCGCGTCCACATAGGTGTAGTTCGCCACTGCGCCGATGTTGTTGAACGGCGCCGGCAGGAACGAGAACTGGGTCTGCGCCGCCAGCTCCAGTCCGGTCAGCTTGTTCGAGCCTTCGACGTTGATCGGCATCGAGAACTCGGAAACGATGGTGTTGGCCGTTGCGCCCGGAATGGTGGCGAACGGGACGCCTGTCTGGCTGAACGGGATGTTCTCGAGCGTCTGTGAGCCGATGTAGTTGGTGATTTTCTTCTGGAACACGCTTGCCGACAACAGGCCGACCTCGCCGAAATAGTACTCCACCGCCAGATCGAGCGTGGTGTCCTTGTAGGGTTTAAGGTTGGGATTGCCGCGTGATGCGGTGATCTCGCCCGAGTCGGAGTTCTGGAAGGCCGAGCCCTCGGCGGCCATCGAACCCAGTCCTGGACGGTTCAGGTTCTTGGTGGCCGAGAAGCGCACCAGGACATCCGGAGTCAGTTCCAGCACCGTGTTCAAGGCCGGCAGCACGCCCGAATAGCGGCCTTCCACGTCGGTCGTGCCCAGATAGGCGTAGCTGTCGCCCTGGATCCAGCCGGTGCTGTGGGTGTCGGTCTGGTAGCCGCGCAGGCCGATATTGCCGCGGAAGCGCTTGCCCAGCAGTTCGCTGTCCCAGTCCATCTGAACATATTCGGAGATGGTCTCTTCGGTAGTCTCGTAGACGTTCTCGATGTCCTGGAGCGCGCCACCCGTCCCGTCGGTATTCGGCCCGAAGCGGTGGTACTCGTTGTACTTCTTGAAAGCCTTGGCGTAGTCGCCGATCAGCCACGAACCAAAGCTGTTGGTGAACACGGAGGTGATGTCGGCCACGGAGGTGCCCCGCGCCTTTGACCGGGTTCCGTTGACGTTGTCGTCATAGAAAAGGTCGATGCCGTCCTGCGCGAAGCGATGATAGGCCGCCCCCGCGCGCAGCGTCAGCGTGTCGGACAGCTCGTAGTGCAGGTTCAGCGTCCCCTCCCGCAGCTCCGATGAATTGTCGAAGCCGCGGTAGTAGAACGAATCCATCGCGTAATTGGCTGGATTGGTAGGGTCCCAGCCCGAATAGTCGAACGCGGCCGAGCGGCCGTCGGCGCCGTAGTTGGCGATCAGGTTGCCCTTGGCGCGCATGTAAAGCTTGTCGTCATACGGGGTCTTGTAGGTCGATTTCTCGTAGCCGACATGCCCGTCGACCGACAGCCGGTCGGACGCGTCCCACTTGCCGGTCAGCACCAACTGGTTGAAGTTGTTTTCGTTCAGCGACCGGCGGTGCTCGCTGCCGAACGTCGTGCCGGTGACATCGGTCTTGGTGACATAGTTGCTGTTGTCCCAGGCCAGGGCGTTGATGACCGACCCCTTCTGAAAGACCGCGGGCCAGACCCCGCCGGGGGCGGTGTCGAACGCCACCGAGCCTGTCGACGAGAGTGGTCGCGTGGCCAGATGCACCTCGTTGCGGTGGGTCTTGAACTCGCCGTGCAGCGCATCCAGCGTCAGCAGCAGGTCGTCCGTCGGCTGCCACTGCAGCGCTGCCGTGACGCCCAGGCGCTCCATCTTGGCGTTCCAGGAGGATGTGCGGTTGCCGTCGGCGAGATACAGGTCGCCGGACAGGAATTTGGCCTGCTGCGCGGCGCTCAGCTTGGAGATATCCAGGCCTTTGGCGACCAGAGACTTCAGGGTCGTCGCGCTCGGCTGGGAGTAGTTATAGGTATTACGCCCCTGCTCGGTGGTCTTGCGCTTGCTGTAGGCGACCGAGAACAAGGCGCCAAACCTGTTGTCCCAGTTATGGCTGATCAAGGCGGCGACGCGCGGCTGGGTGTCTTCGGTATATTCGTTGCTGCCGATCTTGATCGACACCGCGCCCTTGGAGCCCGGCGCGTAGTCGAAAGGTTTGCCCGTGAACAGGCCGACGGTGCCCGCCATGCCGCCTTCATGCTGGGCCGCCTGGAAGGTCTTCTCGACCTCCACCCGTGAGAACAGCTCCGAAGCGAAAATGTTGAAGTCGAAGGCGCGGTCGCGCGAGCGCTGACCGCGGCTGTCCTGTGCGGAGTCGACATTGCCCAGCACTTCCATGCCGTTCAGCTGAACGCGGGCGAAATCAGGACCCAGGCCGCGCAGCGAGATGCGTCGGCCCTCGCCTGCCTCCCGGTTGATCTGCACGCCTGGCAGGCGTTGCAGCGATTCAGCCAGGTTCAAATCCGGGAACTTCGCCATATCCTCGGCGACGATCACGTCTTTCTGAATAACCGAATCCTTCTTGATCCGGCGCGCATCGCCCAGCGACTTCCGGAAGCCGGTGACGACCACCTCATCTACCAGATCGCCGGCGGCCTGCTGCGCGACAGCCGCCGACGAATGTGCGCCGGCGACCAGCGCCGCCACCGTAGCCAGCAAAAAGCTCTTCAGGTTCGGACGCATGGCCCGAAAGGGATATAGCTTCGACATGTGTGGACTCGCCCCCAACTGGTATGAACCAGTGTGGTTAGAGCAGGTCGCCACGACACCTGCGTGACAACGCCAATCTGCGGCGGGAATTTCTCTTCTGCGCGCCGATTGCGCGTGTATGCGCCATTGGAGAAGGGCACCTCCTGGGGATGTAGGCAGCAGACCTCAGTGCCCGGATCGACGTCCAGCGATGCTTCCGACGCCGCTGGGGTCGGTCGTTGGCGGGCAGGCGCCACCGCTCCGTGTGCACGCCGATCAGTGAGCGACAGTCGCAAAACTGCAAACTTGCAGTGCTACTTGGTCTATACCAAATATCAGTAGGTTGACTAAATCAATGAGTTTCGCTGACGGGCCGGCGCCGAAGGAGAACCGGACGCCGGCCCGTCAGCAGTCATTCCCTCATGCGACCGGAAACGGAAAGACCAGTGCTTCGGCATGACCTGATCATCGTAGGCGCGGGCATTGTCGGGCTCGCCCATGCCTTGGCCGCAGCGCGGCGTGGCAAGCGGGTGCTCGTGCTGGATCGAGACGCGCAGGCCAACGGCGCCTCCATCCGCAATTTCGGCTTCGTCACCGTCACGGGACAGGAACGCGGACGGGTCCGGGAACTGGCGTCCCGCAGCGCTGCGATCTGGCGCGAGATCGCCGGACCGGCCGGCATTTCTATCGAGCAACAGGGACTGCTGCTGGTCGCACAAAGGCTGGAGGCCGTTGCGGTGATCGATGCGTTTCTGGCCACGGAGATGGGCGCATCCTGCACGCGGCTCGATGAGGCGCAGATCGCTGCCCACTGGCCAATGGTGCGCGGGGCACGCGCCGGGCTGCTTAGCAGTGAGGACCTGCGCGTCGACTCCCCCCTCGCAATTCCAGCCCTGTCCCGATGGCTGAGCGACGCGCATCAGGTCGAATTCGCCTTTGGCGTGGCCGTGCACAAGGTGGAAACGGGCTGCGTACACACCGCCGCCGCCACATATGAAGCCGACGCGGTGGTGGTTTGTCCGGGCGACGACTGGGCGTCGCTTTTCCCGCACAGCTTCGCCGCAGCCGGCGTCACCCGCTGCAAGCTGCAGATGCTGCGACTGGCTTCACCCGGATGGCGCCTGCCTTCGCCGGTGATGAGCGACCTGAGCATGGTGCGCTATCTCGGCTATGCCGCCTTGCCTGCGACTGCGGCCCTGCGCGCCAAGCTCGAAGCCGAGGCGCCATCCGCCCTGGCCCATGGCGTTCACCTGATCGCCGTGCAGTGCGCCGACGGATCGCTGGTGGTCGGCGACAGCCACGACTACGCGCCGACACCCGATCCGTTCGCGGCCGCAGCGACTGAAGAGCTGATCCTCGACAGCTACAGGGACGTGCTGGGCCCAGCGCCGCAGGTGGTCGCCCGCTGGACGGGAACCTACGCCTCGGCGGCCGGCCACAGCATTGTTCAAACGCCGGCGCCCGGCGTCCGGCTGGTGGTTGTCACCAGCGGCACAGGCGCCTCGACAGCCTTCGCGCTGGCCGAGGATGTGATGACAGACCTGCTGGGGGAAAGCGCATGAAGCCGCAACTGAAGGCCGTGATCTTCGATTGGGCCGGCACCATGATCGACTTTGGCAGCCGCGCGCCGGTCATCGCACTGTGCGACCTGTTCGCCGCGGCGGGCGTACCGATAAGCGCGGCTGAGGCGCGCACGCACATGGGCATGGCCAAGCGTGACCACATCCGCGCCCTGCTCGACCTGCCGCGCATCTGCGCAGCCTGGATGGCGCACAAAGGCGTGCTTCCCACCGCAGCGGATGTCGATTTGCTGTTCGCCAGGGTCGGCCCGTTGATGCGCGCGACCGCGAGCGCCTGCTCCGACCTGATCCCCGGCGCGGCTGAACAGGTGACGCGGCTGCGCGCCAGCGGCGTCGCGATCGGCTCCTGCACGGGCTACACGCGCGAAATGATGCAGGACATCCTGCCTCGCGCCGCCCAGCAGGGCTACAGCCCCGACGTCGTGGTCTGTGCGGATGACACCCCGTACGGCCGCCCCTCGCCGCTGATGGTATGGAAAAATCTGGTCGAGCTCGGCGTCTGGCCGGCGGCAGGGTGCGTCAAGGTTGACGATGCCGAGGTGGGCATAGCCGAGGGTCTCGCCGCGGGCGCATGGACCATCGGTGTCGCCGCCAGCGGCAATGGCGTCGGGCTATCACGCGAAGAGCTTGACGCGCTGCCGGCGCAGGCGCGAGCCGACCTCATCTCGCGCGCGCGGCAGGCCCTCACCAACGCCGGCGCCCACGCGGTGATCGACACAATAGCCGACCTTCCCCTGGCGCTGGCCGAACTTCCCATCGCGCTACCTAAGTCCTGGAGCCTGTCATGACGAACCCGATCCAGCGTATCCCGCTACTCATCGCGCTCCTTGCCGGCCTGGCGGGCGCGGGCGGCGCCCATGCCGCCACCGCCCAAAAGGCGAAGCATGTGATCATTATCGGCGTGGACGGCCTCAGCCCCGACGGGGTGATGAAGGCAGACACGCCCACCCTGCGCGACATGATGAAGCGCGGCAGCTGGAGCCTGCACGCCCGAGGCGTGCTGCCGACCACCAGCGGCGCCAATTGGGCATCCATAATCAATGGCGCCGGGCCAGAGCAGCACGGCGTAACCAGCAATGACTGGAAGGTGGGCGAGTTCAACTTCCCCACGTCCGTGGCCGGTTCCGGCGGCTTCTTCCCCTCCATCTTCCAGGTCCTCACCGATCAGAAGCCGGAATGGGAAGTGGGTTCGGTGTATGAATGGGAGGGGTTCGGAAACCTCTACGACCACCAGTTCGTGGATTACGATGTCCACGGCAAGGATGAGGGCGAAACGACCGCATTAGCTGTCGACTACATCAAGACAAAGCGGCCTGACTTCCTCTTTGTACACCTCGATCTCGTCGATCACGCCGGACATGCCCATGGCCATGGAACGCCGCACTACTATCAGGCCGTCGCCAAGGCCGATCAGCTGATCGACAGGATCCGGCAGGCCACGGTGGATGCAGGCATAGCGGGCGAGACGGTGATCTTGGTGACCTCCGACCACGGCGGCGTCGGCAAGGGGCACGGGGGAGAAAGCCTGGCCGAACTGGAAATTCCGTGGATTGCCTACGGCAAGGATATCAATCCGGGCGTCGAGCTCGATCTGCCCATCAATACGTTCGACACCGCCGCCACTGTCGCTTGGTTGCTCGGCGCGAAGATCCCCTACGCCTGGCTGGGCCGTCCGGTTACGCTCGCCCTGAAGGGAGAGAAGGCGCCGGAACAGACCTACCGATCCAGCAGCTTCTACGCCTCGCCGGTGATCGAGCCTGCGGCCAATGGCAATGCGCCTCCAGGAGGGCTGTTTATCGGTCAACCGGCGCAAATGACCATCCGCAATCCGAACGCCGTCGGGGAGATCCGCTACACCCTGGACAATTCCATCCCGACAGCCGAATCCAAGCTTTACACCGGCCCGGTCGAGATCGTCCGCAACACCATCGCGCGCGCAACACTCTTCGTATCCGGCAAGCCCGCCAGCGTCCCGGCCACCGGCTATTTCCGCATCCTCGACCTGAAAGGTTCCGAAGCGCGCGGCGTGACTTACAGGGTTTATCTGCTCCCGGAAGGACCCGTGCGCCTTCCCGATTTCTCGCGACTCCAGCCTGCGGCTTCCGGCAAATCCCATGAGTTGACCACCGATGGCCTGACGCTTCCCCGCGGCGACAGCGTCGCCGTGGCGTTCGACGGCTATCTCCACCTCACAGCCGCCGGCGCCTATAATTTCGCGCTCGCCTCGGACGACGGCAGCAAGCTGTACATCGACGGCAAGCTGGTGGTGGACAACGATGGCGACCACGGCGTGATCATGGCCAATGGCAGCATCAACCTTCAATCCGGCAAGCACGCCATCCGTGTGGAGTGGTTCAACGGCGGCGGCGGCGCCTGGCTGGGCGCCTATTTCGAAGGCCCCGGCATTCCCCGCCAGTTCATCGATCCCAACCGACTTACGCAGCAGTAAGGCCAGGGCCGGGAAGAGCTCCCAGGGCGTGCTGCGCGGGTCGCCTGAACCGCTGTAATCAAGCTGACAAAAGACGGCTTTCGCGTCGAACCCCGGGCAGTTGCCCGCCCATCTGCCAACCTCGACGCGGCGCTTGCCGATCCGTCGCAACCTCGCGGATTCCACTCGGGGCAAGATCGATATGGCGCGTCAGCGGCGCCCGCCCCGCCGACGGCGAGTAAGCCCAAGAGCCAACGCCAAGCCGAAAAGCGCCGCGAAACGCATTGTAAAATGCGGTGCAAATGGACTGTGAGACTGAGGTCAATCACAACCCCTGGCGGGCTAAGTGATTGAAGAAAATGGCGCGCAGATACGGATGCTGCCGAGAACTATGAATGGCCGTTGGCAATCTAGCGGACCGAATAACCGTCCGCAAAGGGGTGGAGGCTGTGTGAAAACGCTTTCAGGACCTGGAGGCGCCGCTGACCGGGTCACGAAATGGCTGATCTGGCGCTTTGTCGCGCATGGCGGCCGATCGGGACGCGAAAGTTTTCTTTCGTGAGCGGGTTCTGCCCGACGTTTTCACACAGCCCAGCGGGTAGAACGCGACGCTTGAGTCCCTCTGGAAATCGCTCGACCCCTTTCCCGAGGAGGATTTAGGCGGGTTCCAAGCGACTGAATCTCACCACTAGGTGGATAGCCGGCAGCAACTCTACAACGACTGTGAACATCGTTCTCCCTGATTCGACCTGTTTGTGTGAAAGAGAGCCATGAAGCATGGTGCGGATATAGAGGCGCGTGAGGCGGTCGGGTGAATGACAAGCGGCAAGGTGTTCCTGCTCAAGCTCAGCGACGCGCTTCGCCCGCTTGGTGATCCTTTGGAGGTTCAAACCGTCGCACTCCGCGTGCTCGGCGAGCATCTCGGGGTGAACCGCGCGCGACGTTGACGATGCACCTCCGGATCCTGCGCGGATGAGCGTGAAAGCGGGTGCGCTAAACTTGGAGGGGCCCATAACCTGGTCGGTTCAGGCTGATCAACGGTTTCCCGTTTTGAGGACTTCCATCAGTCCCGCACGATTGATGCAGCTCGCAGATCAAGCCATCACGTTCCGTATTGATGGGGCTACATTCGTAACGCCCGAGCTTAACCAGCAGGTGTACGTCGTCAGAAGTTTTGAGACAGCCGGGTCGCGGATTTAGCGGAGGGTTGGCCTCATCTGGGGTTGATATCTAGGCGGCGATTTTGCGGTGCTGCAAGCGCCGATGTTCGAGAGTCTGTCGCTTGACGCTGGCGCGGCGGCGCAGGATGTCGGCGGCCCGGCCGAAGTAGGCGTCGGCCGGCGTCACATTCTCCAGGCTCTCGTGATAGCGGGCGTGGTTGTAGTGCTCGAT
>NZ_JAFCSZ010000044.1:0-17554 GCF_049895765.1 Caulobacter sp. DWR1-3-2b1 | reverse complement strand
GGAACTATTCCAGAGGCTGAGCGTATTGAACTCGTCGCTGAAGGTCAGAGTCGCTGGACTTGTCGGCATGACGCCCCCCCCCGGGAAAGCTGCAGTAAAATGCGGCGCTGCCAGTCCTTGGGCGTCGCCACGAGAAAAGGTTCGGGCTAGAGAGTGGCTCGCGCGGTTAGCGCGGCCTCTCAGAGCCATGTGTTCAATGAAATTGCATGAAGTCACGCTACCGCTTTAACCAGCGGAGCAATTGATCGACATCCATCCGAAAATAATTCGGTAAAGATGCCTCCCCTATTTCAATGCAATATTGGTAGTTTACGCCCTGATAGTTATCCACGCCCCGACAGCGTGTGAATTATAATAACTGAAACCCGTATATCGATGTAGACTCTTAAAGTCGCCGTGCATTTTGCCGCAGGACTGTCTAAAAACATTTTTAACGCCGTTTTTACCTGCCGTGACAAGTCGATTGCGATTCCCCTCGCAAGGATCACGAGACCATGGGAGCAGTGAAAATAGCATTTAAAAAGGCGCTTAAGCGTTGAAACATTGTTTCGTGACGCGCGTTACAGGTAAACGGAAACTTTCTTCCTTCTATAAGCTTGACCATTGAGATGGTTATAGTGAAGCTTATGCCAAGCGTGGAAAAGCGCCACCTTTTTATATGGCGAGACTTTTTCGCGGTCATCGGCCCGGCGAGGAGTTTTTACAGCTTGTTTCCAGTGCGTCGCCACGCCGTGAATGCGTGAGCGCGGCGCCGAGGCGCGCCCATGAACTGACGGACCGCGCGATCTGTTCACCAAGGCCCGATGGCTAGAGCGGCCCGCAATGATGCGCCGCTTTCATCTGCATTGAGTCCAGTCCGGCGCAGAGACACTTCTGGCAAGAAGCCGTATCCGCCCGCTAGCGGACTAATATTGCCCGCCCGCCATGTAGCCCCGTGCGGTTCATAAATATAAACGTCTATACACGAACTATAGTTTTGACAAATTCACCCTTTTGTTAAATAGGGCTGAAATATGTTTTGCATAAATTCGCCGATTGTCATTCACGTTGAATATTGTCTCGACATAAAACTCGAAGCGCTGCCGCAATTCTTCGTTGCGACCGCTGACGACGTCGTCTAGATCGACTTCTCAAGGGGTAGCGCGCTCGGCCAAGCCGTTCGCTGACTTTCAAACACCGCATTTCCAGCGACGGGGTTCACCTTGGCTTATCAGAACTATTCAGGCGCCTGGCTGGCGCAAACGAACTCGAGCTTCCAGTGGTTAGCCAACGAGTGGCAACAGATCACACCGCAGAGTGGGGTCGATACTGCGAAGATATGGCAATCTTACACGCTCTCTTCTCATAGTCCGATGAACAACCTCATCGTGTTCGGTGATGGAAGCTATGCGGCCGGCAACGCCGCCAACAACGTACTGGTCGCCGAAAACTCCCGGAATCTCCTCTATGGCGGCCATGGCGAAGACGTGCTGGTCGGCAGTGGCGGCAGCGGCACGACCTTCATCATCGCCATGGGAGAGGGCAACAAGGTCATCCAGAACTTCAACACCGCGGACACTCTTCGCCTGATCGGCGGGCCTCTGACCAGCTTCGACGCGGTAAAGTCGGCGATGACCCAGCAGGGCTCGGACGTCATCCTGAACGACGGCGGGACGATGATCGCCTTCCGCAACACGACCGTGGGCCAGTTTCAGGCCGACGATTTCCAGCTGCCGCTGAACTACGCAGCCCTAGGCACGCCCACCTTCCGCGAGGAGTTCGATAATCCGAGCACTATCGGGACGAACTGGGACACGAACTTCGGCTATGCGGGGGATGGGCGCAACAGCTTCACCCTGCCCAATAACGCCGAGCAACAGATCTACACGAGCGCGGACTTCAAGGGCACTGCCGGGGCACCGCTCGGTCTCAACCCCTACATTTTCAACAACGGCGTCCTGAGCTTGAAGGCGCAGCCGGTCAATGACTGGCAGTCGTCCCAGATGTGGGGCTACAAATATTCGTCCGGCATGCTCTATTCGGAGCACGCCCAGACCTACGGCTACTTCGAGATGCGCGCCGAGTTGCCCAAGGGCGACGGACTCTGGCCCGCCTTCTGGCTGATCGGCGAGCAGAACCGCGAAATCGACGTGCTCGAAGGCTTGGGAAGCGACACCAAGGTCGCCTACAACGCCCTGCACTCCCACGCCGTCCCGGCGATCGGCAATGCCAGCTTCAACCCCTATCCTGACGGCTTTCACACCTACGGTGCGATGTGGGCCCCCGACAACATCACCTTCTATGTGGACGGAACGCCCGTCTGGAAGACACAGACACCCACCGACATGGATCAACCGCTCAGGATGATCGTCAATCTGGCGGTGGGCGGCAATTGGCCCGGCTCGCCGAACGCCTCCACTCCGTGGCCGGCGGAAATGAAGATCGACTACGTCCGGACCTACGCCTTGCCACCAGCGGGCGGCGCGCCAACGCCGCCGGTCGTGACACCGCCTCCGCCTGCGCCGCTCCCCACGACGGGCGATCAGGTGCTGAATTCACCCTATCCGGGCGCAGCGCTGGTGGGGGGCGCCGGAAACGACGTGCTGAACGCCAGCCAGGGTTCGGACAGGCTGACGGGCGGCGGGGGTTCCGACACCTTCGCCTTCAAGGCCATGCCGTGGAGCGCGGGCCAGATCACCGACTTCCAGGCCGGAGTCGACAAGGTCAGTCTCGCCGGCCTCTACACGAACGGCTATGGGGGCTCCAACCCGATCGCTAATGGCTATGTAACTTTGGCGTCTGACGGAGCCGGCGGGACCAAGGTCATGCTGGACACCGACGCCGGCGGCGCGAGCAGCATCAAGTTCCACGTCACCACCGTGGCCGGTGTGGCGCCTGGAGTCTTGAACGACGCCACCCTCTTTGGCGGTTCGGGCGCTGTCCCTCCCTCCACGCCTGGGACAGGCGGCGGACAGGTGTTGACCTCCTCCTATCCCGGCGCAAACCTGATTGGCAGCGGCGGCCATGACGTTCTCAACGCCAGCCAGGGCTCCGACAGGCTGACCGGCGGCGCAGGCTCCGACACCTTCGTCTTCAAGGCCATGCCCTGGAGCGCGGGGCAGATCACCGACTTCCAGCTCGGCTCCGACAAGCTCGATCTTTCGGGTCTCTACGGCGGAGGCTATAAGGGCTCCAACCCGGTGGCCGATGGCTATGTGAGCTTCGTCTCCGACGGCATGGGTGGAACCAAGGTTCTCGTCGACACCGACGGCGCTGGCTCTGGCAACATGATCAAGTTTCATGTGACGACCCTGGTCGGCGTTGGACCCAGCGGCCTGACCTCGGCCAATGTCCTGGGGGGAGCGGGCGCAACGCCCGACCCATCGCCCGCCGCCGGCGTAAAGCTGGTCGCGACCACGCCGGGATCGACCCTGACAGGCGGGCCAGGCGCGGACATTCTGTTGGCCAGCCAGGGCGCTGATCGACTTACAGGCGGCGGCGGCGCCGACCGGTTCGAGTTCCCCGCCAAGCCGTGGAGTGCGGGTCAGATCACCGACTTTGCGCCCGGCAGTGATATTCTGGACCTTCGATCACTGTTCGCATCCGCTGGCTATCGCGGTAGCAATCCGGTCGCCGATGGCTATTTGCGCCTCGACCATGATGGCGCGGGCGGGACGAAGGTGTCGTTCGACCAGGACGGCTGGGGCTCTGGCAACCCTTGGCCGACGACCATCACCACCCTCAATGGGGTGGCCCCGTCCAGTCTCCACGCCGGCGACTGGCTTTTCGCCTGAGCGATCGAAAAATGCGGAGCCCCTGCCAACCGGTGCGGGCTCCGCTCTCGTGCTATATCTGGCCGTGGAACTGCGCTGTTCTGAACGTTCACATCGGCCGGACTCGGCCATCATCGTCCGACAGAACGTCCGGAACCTGAGGGGCGGCAAAATCGGCTAATGGGGCGGCGGCTTCTTTGGAGGGCTGGGCATCCTCATCCGCCCTGTCGCCCCTGCCATCATCAGCAGTCTGGTCCTTTGGACCAGCCCGGCCCGATCCGCGCCGCCAGGTGTCGATCGTCTTCATCAGCGGCGTCGCGGTCACGCCATGGATCAGGATCGAACACAGGACGATAAAGCCGGTGATCGCCCACAGCCGCGCCCAGCCGTCGAACTGTCCGTGGTTGAGCCCCCAGGCCAGATAATAGAACGAGCCGATCCCGCGAATACCGAGGAACGACACCAGCGCCCGCTCGCGGCGCGAGTGTGGCGTACCCATCAGGCCGATCCAGCCAGCCAGCGGACGCACTACAAACAACAGCGCCAGCCCCAGGGCCGCGTCCTTCCAGGTCAGCGGCGCGAGCAGACCATTGGCGACGGCGCCGCCCAGCAGGACCAGCACCAACATCATCAGCAGGCGCTCCACCTGCTCGGCAAAGTCGTGCATCGCGTCATGAAACTGATGATCGCGCTCTGTCGCCCGCAGGGTCAGAGCGGAAACGAAGACCGCCAGGAAGCCATAGCCATGCGCCGCCTCCGCCACGGCATAGGCAAAGAGGGTCGCGCCCAGCGCCACCAGGCCGTCGCCGGTGCCTGACAGTCGCGCGCGCGGCGCCTTGAAGGTGATCCAGCCCAGGCCCTTGCCCACCGCCCAGCCCACGGCGATGCCGGCCGCGATGCGCCACAGGACATCCATTGCCAGCCAATGGCTCAGAAGGTCGGGTTTCAGCACGCCGCCGGTCGCCGCCAGGGCGACGGCCAGATGGACGAACGGAAAGGCAAAGCCGTCGTTGAGCCCGGCTTCCGAGGTCAGGGCGAAGCGCGCCTCGCCGTCTTCCCCGGAGCGGGGCGGCCCGACCTGGACGTCGGAGGCCAGGACCGGATCGGTCGGGGCCAGCACGGCGCCCAGCAGCAAGGCCGAGGCCAGGCCAAGGCCCAAGCCGTAGACGCCCATCAGCGTCACGCCGGCGATGGTCAGGGGCATGGTTATGGAGATCAGTCGCCAGGACGAGCTCCAGGCCTTCCAGCCGATGCGACGGTCGATCTTCAGCCCCGCACCCATCAACGAGACCAGCACGACCAACTCGGTCAGCTTTTCGGTGAGCGTTGAATACCGCAGGGGGTTAGGCCGGAATGCCAGCCCGCCGGTCTGGAAGATCACGACTCCCGCAGCGACGCACAGGATGGCCAACGACAGCGGCAGGTCGCGCAACGCTAGGGGCAGCCAGGCCACCAGCAGCACGATCACGCCAACGCCGAAAAGGAACAGGATGTAGGGGTCCAGATGCATCGCGCATCAACGCGCCGGATTGCCGATGGCGCCAAGCCCCCGTGCAGTTAGCAAGCGCGGATGCAAACCGCGACAGGTACGCGCATCCCGAAGGAAATGATTGGACGCCTGCGGAGCATATCGGCCCACACTCTCCCGATCGGGAGGAGCGCATTCAGCCAAACATTGGCACAGGTCCTCGTCCCCCGCCGTTCCAGGTCGACCAATTGGGGAAGATATAGGGGAGGTCCGCAGCGCTGACCCCGTACCACTGGGCAATCGCGCCGAGATATTCCTCTGTCGCGATGCTGGGTATCCACCGGCCATCATTGGCCGAATCTTCGGGTCCGCCGAAGCTCATGTCCGGGTAGCGGCCGTGGATCTTCCCTTTGGCCAGGGCGGCGCCCAGGACGAGGTGGTTGGAGCCCCAGGCATGGTCTGTCCCCGCCTGCGTGTTGCCTTTGAACACACGCCCGAAGTCTGACATCGTGAAGGCGGTGACGTTGTTGCCCAAGCCCAGGGCTTTCATGGCGTTGTAGAAACCGGCCAGAGCCATGGAGAGGTCGCGGTAGAGATTGATGTGGGACCCCAACTGTCCGACATGGGTGTCATAGCCGCCCTGGCTGACGAAGAAGGTCTGTTTGGCGTGACCCAGGCTGGCGCGCGCCTCGATCATCCGGGCGGCCCGCAGGAGTTGGCGGGAGATTTCCGAGGTGAGGGCCACGCCCGTGGTCGGATTGACGAAGAACTTGTCGACGACCGAGGTCGTGGCGCTGACCACGGTGTTGGCTGCGACAGCCTGGGCGTAGGCCGAGGAGATTCCTTTGCCAGTCAGGTCGGTGACCGCCCCATAGGACGAGCCGTCGGCGAAAACGTCCAGGGCCGCCTGACGCGCCTTGGTGGCGGGGTCAGTTGAGGCGGCGTTGTAGCCGTAGCGGGAGATCGCGCCGCTCGAGGGTAGAACCAGAGGCGCGGTGCGGTCGCCGATCAGGGCCAGATGCGAGCCGGCGATCGAGATCAGCGGCGGCAGATTGGCCTTCTCGGCGCGGTCGTTCATGCGGCCCATGAACCCGTCGACATTGGTCGCTCGCATGCGCCCGCCCTGCCACTGGTTTTGCTGGTCGTCATGGGACAGCAGGTTCAGGGGGCGCAGATCTGGGCGGCTGGTGTAGAGGCTCTTGGTCAGAGGCTGGAAGAGGGTGCCAGCATTGAGCACCACGCCCAGCGCGCCCTCATCCCAGGCGGGCTTGAGGGTGTCGAAGCTGGGATGCAGGCCAAACGGCGTGCCCGTGAGGGGCACAAGGCTTGATTGCTGCAGGGCGATGCCCGAGCCGCGCTGGCTGGCATAGGTTGCGTACCGGCCGTCGGTCGGGACCACCATGTTCCAGGCGTCGTTGCCGCCAAACAGGAAGACCCCGACCATGGCGCGGTAGGTGGAGGTGTCGGCCATGGCGCTGGCCAAGGTGAGCTGGCTGAGTGCGGCGGCGGCGGAGCCGCCGGCGGCAAGGCGCAGAAGTGAGCGACGGGAGATGGTCATGGCTACGCTTACCGATCGACTTGGAACAGGGGGGAGGAGGCGGCGACATAGAGCGCGACCTGGGCGCGCCGGCGGGCCTGGAGGGCGGGGTCGGTGTTCTTGAAGGCGGCCATGGCCGAAGACAGAGCCTGGCGCTGAGCGGCGGTCATCGTGCTGTTCAGCAGCAGGAGATTGATCCGGTCGAGCAGTTGGCTCTCGTTGTTCGCCAGCGCCTCCCAGGTCGTCCATCCAAGCTTTGTGCCGGTGGAGCCAACAATCGCCGCCTGGGGCTGGAACTCACCGCGTGTCTGCTCGCCGGCGATGGTCCAGTCATAGATGAAGTTGTGGCGCGAGATGCTGGTGGAGGTGGTCATCAGCTTGCTGACCGGGCTGACCGCCCCGTCGCCCAGCGGTAGGGGAAAGTCGTAGGGGTAGTAGTTGAAGACGGACTGGGCGCTGAAGGGGCGTTGCCCCATGGCCGAGTCGCGCGTGTAGAGCGCATAGCCGTCGCTGGTGAAACCGATGGCGCGGGCCAGCGAGGTGGCCAGCAGCACCGGCTCCTTGACCTTGCCGGGGAAGGGCGAAGCGGCGCGCGCCTCGTTGTCGGTGAGGACGGCCTTGATGACCGCCTTCATGTCGCCGCGCACGCCCGCGCCGTTGTTGGCGAACTTGGCCGAGACCCGTGCGACATAGGCCGGGGTAGGATTGGCGGTGACCAATTGCTGGATCAGGCGCTTGCAAACGAATGGCCCGGTGTTGGGATGGTGGAAGACGGCATCGAGCACCGCGTCGACATTGGCCTGCTGGCTGGAGCCGGCCGGGATCGTCTTGCCCAGAAACGCCTTGGCGCCGGTGTCGAAACGCGAGGCGTTGACCACCATCGGCTTGGTATAGTCGAGCTTGGCGTAGTCACTGAACGGCGCGCCATCGAGTCTGGCCCAGGTCCAGCCTGTCAGGGCGCGGGACACTTCCTTCACGTCGGCGTTGCTGTAGGCGGGAAGGGGCGCGCCGGCCGCATCGACTTGGCGCGTACCGTCGGGATTGAGCAGCGCGGTGCCCAGGGAAAAGAGCTGCATCAACTCGCGGGCATAGTTCTCGTTGGGCGTGGACTTGTGGCTGTCGCCCATGTCCAGAAAGTTGCCCATGAACGGGTTGAGGGTGATGCCCGCCAGGAGGTCGCGGTAATTGCCAAGGGCGTTGTCGATCAGGATCTGGTTGTAGGTCGCCAGGCCCGCCGTGGTGTGAACCTCCAAGTCGGACGCGACCAGAATCTGGGACAGGGCGAAGGCCGTTCGCTGGCGCAACTGGTCGTCGCGGCCTATCGCATTGGCGTAGAAACGCATGGCCATCGGCACGACCGAATAGTTGTCGCGATTGCAGTCGGTCAGCTCCTGACCCGTCTTGCCGTTGCAATGGTTGGTCCCCACCGGCTTTGCAGCGATATCGGCATAGGTGCTGGAGCGCAGGGTGAACTGCTGGTCGATCCAGGCCTCGGCGCTTCCCAGAGCGACCATGTGATCGATCAGTTCAGAGGTGGGCCCAAAGCTGGCCTGTTTGGCCAACCGCGCGGCCTCGCCGGGCGTGATCCGCGCGCTCTCTCCCGGTTGAACCAGCGGCGGCGCGGTTTCCTCGCCACGCGCCCGCGCCGGGGCGCCCTCGGCGCTCGTGGCCGGCGATCCGCCGCCGCCGCAAGCCGAGAGGAAAAGGGTGGCGCTTAAAAGCGCGGTGGAGGTCAGATAGGCGATACGCATGGACAAGACTTCCCCGACCACGCCTGGAGGCCCGGCGCGTCATGACACTTGAAAAAGGGGTTGAAGGGCGTGCTAGCGGTCGGTGAAGACCACCTCTCGGACGGAGCGGACGCCATCTCGGCGCTGAAGCTGGACGAAGATATCGACAACCCGGCGCACATGGTCGACGACATCGGCGCGGCGCAGATTGGCCCCGGCCTGCAAGGCCATCAGAGCTAGCTGATCGACCGCACCGGCCGCGTCATCGGCATGCACCGTGGTCATAGAGCCAGGGTGGCCGCTGCTGACGGCGCGCAGGAAGCTGAAGGCCTCGGCTCCGCGAAGCTCGCCCAGGATGATGCGATCAGGCCGCAATCGAAGCGAGGCCTGCAGGAGATCCTCTGCTGTCACCCGCGCCTGGCCTTGATCGCCCCGCACAGCCACCAGACCGACGGCGTTGGGATGGACCAGCCGGATTTCCGGGGCGTCCTCAATGATCACCAGACGCTGGTCGAGGGGGATTTCCTTGAGCAGGGCGTTGAGGAAGGTGGTCTTGCCCGTCGAGGTGCCGCCACTGATGACGATGTTCTTGCCGGCGCGGACGGCGGCGGCGAGGAAGCCTTCGACGTCGCCCGCATCGAGGAGAACCCGCAAGGCGGCGTCAGGCCTGACTTGGGGCGTCGTAGCCCCGACAAACCCGCCAGCAGCGGCATATTCGGCCAGGGTCATGTCGCTGACCACGTGCTTGCGGATCGCAAGGGCCAGGCCGCCACGTGTGGCGGGCGGGGCGACGACCTGAACCCGCGCGCCATCGGGCAGGATCGCCGAAAGCAAGGGATGCTCGCGGCTTATCCCCTGGCTGGCCAGGCTTGCGACCTGGCGCGCAAGACGCCAGAGATTGGCCTCGTCCAGGGCTGGAACCTCAAAGCGACGAAGACCGCCGCCCAGGCGCTCGACCCAAAGCTCGCCGGGCTTGTTAACGTAGATGTCGGTGACCGCCGGATCGTTCAGCCACGGGGCCATTGGGGCGAGATAGGCCTCAAGATAGACGCCAAGATGGGGGACGTGCTCGGTCATGACCGCCCGCCTCTTACGCCGGAGAAGTCCAGGTCCCGCGCCACAAAGATCGTCACAGGCGCGCCCTGACGGGTCTGGATGGTCGGGGCCACGCCTTGGTCGGTCTTGACCACGGCGCTGGCGAGATTGGCGGCTTCAGCCGCTGTGCCGATATAGATCTGCGAAGTCGAGCGGGCGTTGCCGACCGCGGCGACGCCGGCATTGAGCACCGACATCAGGATTGAGCCGCCAAAGCGGCCGAAGAAATGACGGTCCACCTTGCCTTCAAGGCCGCCGCGCCCCAGCGGATCGGCGGCGGGTGAGGCGATCTGGATCGACACGCCGTCCGGACGGATGATCCGGGTCCAGATCACGAAGACCCGTGAGGCGCCCAGCGCTACGCCGGACTTGTACTGGCCAATCACCCGGCTGCCGCGTGGGATCAGGACGGTGGAGCCGTCGAAGCTCTTGATGTCGCGCACGACCATGGCGCGGGCCAGGCCGGGGAGATCGGAATTGATTGCCGTTTCCATCACGGCCGGGATCACCGCGCCTTGCGGAATGGTGGCGTCGAGATCGCGCATGGCTACGGCCCGCGCCGGCTCGGCTTCGGACATCGAGACGCGGTCGGCGAAGCGCTCGTCGGGATTGAGAGCGCTAGCGGCCGTCGTGCCCTTGGGGATCATCGGCGCGCCGTCACCGCCGGCCTTAATCAGGGCGGCCGGGCGTTCGCCGCCGAAATCGACCACTAGGGTCGGCGCGCGGCGGCGCTGGGCGAGATCCATCGCGGGCGCACCCGATCGAGCAGCCTGCCGGGGCGCGCTGATCATCTGCGGAACGGGTATGGCGTTATCCACGCTGAACTGCGGAGCCGGCACGGCATAGAGGGGGCCGCTGGTCGGCAAGACGGCTGGCATGGCCGTCGAAATCGCCTGGGCCCGGGCCGACAATGGGCGCGTAGAGGCATTGGCGTCAGTTCGGTTGGCCGACATCCAGAAGAAGAGGCCAAGACCTATCAGGCCAAAGCCGGCGAGGATCACAGGTGTCGGCACGCCGGCATGGGCGCGGGCGACGGCGGGCTGCGCCTGGGCGTCGGCGACGGCGAGGTCGTCGATGACTTCACCGGTCTGGCGCGGATCATGATCGTTCGTGTTCATCGGGTGCCCCCCGCGCTTGCTGCGACGGCGGAGTTGACGACGGTGGCCGACAGGGAGCCGCTGCGCAGAACAAAGCGCGGGGCCAACTGATCGACGACCAGATAGCCGTCACGCACGACAGCGTTGGCCAGGCCCTCGACCCCATCGGCGCCGACCACGAAGACGGCCGGCAGATCGGCTTGCGGCGGCCAGGCGAAATAGGTCGCCCGGCCATCGTCGAAGACCCGGGTTGGCTGGATGGAAAGAGGGCCTTGCAGGCTGTAGGCGCTGTTGCGGACGATCGGCGCAGCCGGCGCCGGTTGCGGCGGGGCAGTTGAGACCATCACGGGCGTTGGAACCTGGAAGCGCACGACATAGGCCAGATCCCTGGTTGAGGCCTTGGGCGGAGCGACAATCAGGTCGAAGACATAACGCCGACGATCGGTCACGACGGTCATGTTGGTGGCTGCGACCCGGTCGAGCGGCTTGAGGAATAGAAGGTTGGCCTTCTTGTTGGGCGTGACCTGCCAGCCCAAGGCGTCGCCGATCGAGACATTCTCGATCCGCTCGTCGGCGGCAAATTCCAGCATGGTCTGCAGACCGAAATAGCCTGTGAGACGGACGATCCGATCAGGGTTGTAGGCCACGGTCCGAATACGCGGATCGATGAGGCCCGGGCGCGGCGTCGAGGCCAGGCTTGGACCGGCCAAGGCCCAGCCGAACGCTAGGGCGATCATCGCGGCATGAGAGCGAAAAGCGGGGACGGTCACTGGTCTCTCCGGGCGCTCGATGCGGTGGCGCGGGTCGCGGGGTTGCGGCGAAAACTGGTTCCCAGCGGCGCGCCGGCGCCGCCCGGGGTCGGGGGTGCGGCCGGGCCTCGATCAGAGACGACGGTCAGATAACGAGGACCGGCCGGTCCCATGGACGGGGCCGCGGCCTCACGGCGATCAAGAGCCACGGCCGCTGCCGCGATGGTGGCGGCTCGGCTGCGGGGTTCGATATCGGGGCCAGCGTAGCGGGCGCCATCGGCCTGCGCCTGCTCCGCGCCCGAAAGGGTTGAGCCGGCAAGGCCGCGCGGCAGGCGCAGGCCGGCGGCGACGACGGACAGGGCGATGGCGGCCAGCACCATCACCAGACCAAAGACTAATGTCAGTGTAAGGATGGTGACCGCCGGGCCGATGTCGAACTCGGCAAATTGCTGCAGGCCGCGCATCTGCGTCAGGGCGCTTAGCGACGGCGCAAGCATGGCCAGCTCAAGACAGAGGGTCAGGGTCGCGACCATGGGGATCAGGGCCAAGGCGATCATGGCCTTAAGCCAACCCTCGACCAAGCCGCGCGTCGTCTCGAACAGCAGCAGGCCGGCGACCAACGGCGTCAGGGCCAGCAACACGGCGAGCACAACCTTGCTGGCCAGGACCAGGCCCAGGGTCGAGAGCAGCAGGATCATCCCGCCGCTATTGACCGCAAAGGCCGCAAAGCCTGGTCCGCCTTGCAGGGTGGTGTCGCCCCCGCCGGCGCGGCTGGAGAATAGGGCGGCCGACTTTTGCAGGGTGTCGAAGGCCTCCTGCAGGCCCAGATAGGGATCGATCGCGCCCTGACCTTGCAGCCCACTGAGCAGCAAACCGCCAAGCTGGGCGGGCGCGGTGGTCAGGGTGTCGTAGATCAGGACTTGGAAGAGCGAGCCGTTGGTGGCCAGGGCCACGATCAGCCCGATCTTCAGCATCGAGATCGTCACGTCGCCGATCTTCAGTCCGGCGCGACCCAGGATTAGGCGGTAGCCGATGAAGGCGACATAGAGGGTCAGTAACACGGTCAGCAGGCTGCCGACTGGTGAGCCGGGCGCGGCCAGGGTCGCATAGCCGGCCTGCGCCAAGTCATGGACCCGGCAATCGACCGCGTTCAGCAGGCCCTGGACCATGGCCTGATCGGCTGTGAGGCATGCGGCGGGAGTCACGCGGCCATCTCCAGCAACTGGCGCATCCACTGCTCCGGCTTGTCGCCCAGTTGATCGCGCAGGACGTCCAGGGACCGGACGGTCTTTTCGCGACCGGACAAGACCAACAGCAGTTCCGGCGAACCTGCGAGGTTGAGGCGGGCCACGACGCTGTCTGTCCCATGCTTGATCAGGAAGCAGCGAGCGGTGTCGGGAAGAGTCTTCACCAGCTCGAACTCGTGCTGGGTCAAGCCAAAGCCCTGGCAGTAGTCCTTGGCCTGGGCCTTGGGGTTGGCCATGAAGATCTGGGTGGCGGCCTGCTCGATGATGGCGCTGGCGATACGGCTTTCCAGGGCGTCCTGAGCGCTCTGGGTGGCGAAACCGACCACGCCGTTGCGTTTGCGCAGGGTCTTTTCCCAGTCCTTGATGCGGGCGACGAAGACATCGTCGTCCAGCGCTTTCCAGCCCTCGTCGATGACGATCAGGGTTGGATGGCCATCCAGACGCTGCTCGACTCGATGGAACAGGTACATCATCGCCGGCGTGCGCAGCGCCGGATCGTCCAGCAGCTGGGTCATGTCAAAGCCCAGCGTGGCCTGGTCCAGATCCAGCTCGTCGCTTTGGTTGTCAAATAGCCAGGCGTGCTCGCCGGCCCCATGCCAGGGCGCCAGGCGCGCGGCGAGGTCGGTGGCGTCGGGTCGACGCGCGCCCTTGAAGAGCTCGGCCATGAATCGCAGGCGACGCAAGCCCGGCGCCTGATCGAAATTGGCGTCGACCGCGTCCTTGATCCGCGCCGCGTCGTCGGCGGTGAGGATCTCGCCCTGTACGGCGACAAGGCGCGCCAGCCAGTCGGTCAGGAAGCGGCGGTTGGCCGCGGTGTCGGGCAGAGCCAGGGGGTTGAAGCCCGTGGCTTGGCCGGGACGCAGCGTCTCATAGCGACCGCCGATGGCGCGCAGGAAGATCTCGGCGCCTCGGTCCTTGTCGAAGAAGACGATGCGCGGATTGTATTTGCGGGCTTGGGCCAGCAGGAAATTCAGCACCACGGTCTTGCCCGAGCCGGACGGCCCGATGATCGTGAAATTGCCAAGGTCGCCCTTGTGGAAATTGAAGTGATAGGGACCCGCCGAGGTCGTCTCCAGCAGGGTCACGGCCGGGCCCCAGTGGTTGCCCTGTGCCTTGCCAACCGGAAAGTTGTGGCCGCTGGCCAGGCCCGCGAAATTGGCTGTCGAGACGATCGCCTTGCGGGCAATGTCCTTGAAATTACCCGGGAACTGAGCCCAGAAGGCTGGTTCCAGGTTGATATCCTCACGCACGGCGATGGCGCCCATCTCGGTGAAGGCCGACATCACCTCGGCCGTCGAGCGGTCCAGAGTCTCCAGGCTCTGACCGCGCACCAGCACCGACAGATGGTGTTCGCCAAAGGCCGCGCGCCCCGAGACCACATCGTCCTTGGCGCGGGCCATGTCGGCGCGCAGGCTGATGCCGTCGTCGTCGGCGGCCTTCATCCGACGCAAGGCCAGGTTCATGCGCTCCAGGGTTGGCTGCCGATCGACGAAGCCAAAGCTTTGGGTGACGACCATCTCGCACGGCAGGCGCAGCAGGTCGTCGAGCATGCCTGCCTGGGTCTGGGCGGGGTAATCCTTGATCGACACCAAGGCTCCAAAGCCGCGTGGCAGAGCGCCGGCGCGGGACAACTCAAGGGTCTCCAGACCAAAGCTGACGCGGCGATAGGGCAGGTATTCGCCGGCGTCGCCTTGCGGCGTCTGCACCGGCCGCATCTCGCCATTATAGAGGCAGGACAGGAATTCCAGCGGCTCAGAGCAGCGGCCGGCGGGGCCGTCATACTGTCCCAGGACGCGCGCGCCATAGGGAGCAAGGGCCGAGACCAGGCTATCGCGTGCGCTGTCCAGTTCGCGGCGATCCTGGACCTGGAGCGCGGCGGCCTCAGCCTTGCCGGCGCCCTTGAGGGCGCGCAACAAGCCATCGACGATACCGCCGTGGCCCTGCAGAGGCCGGCGAACGATCGTCAGGAAAAGGTCGTTAACGTAAAGTTTGCGCGCGGCGAGCCGCTCGCTCCAGGCCGCGTCTAGGTCGCGGCTGAAATCGTCGGCAAACTCGCCCTCCGTTTGGGCGGCGACCTCGCGACGGACGATGTGGTGGTAGAGCACGAACCGCGAACTGGCCAGGCCACGCAGCATCACGTCGCGCACGGCCTTGCGATAGTTCAGTTCCTCGCTGTCGGCGGTCTCGAACGGCAGGCCGGCCAGATGGATCACCTGGATCAGCAGGCCATCGCGCGTCTCCAGCGTAGCGTCGTCCAGATGGCGGCCATAGGGCAGGCGCTGACCCGCCGAGACTTCCTTGCGACGGTTCAGGCTTGGTAGCTGTTGCATCGCCAGGCCCTGAAATTTGGAACGCGGGGGCAGCGGCTGACCTTGGTCAGCCACAGGTCGAAAATGCGCGGCTCGCGCAGGCAGGCGGCGTAGCCGATCGCGTGGATCACCAGCGCCGCGGCGATGGCCCAGAATGATTTGGTGATCAGGAAGAGCTCGGTGGTGACCACCCCGTTGATCACGAAGTAGCTGTAGGTCACGCCCGCAAACATCTGCGGCCGGGTCAGAGCGCCAAACACCACGTCGCGATCGAGCGGGGCGGCCATGCTCAGATCGCTCCGCCGGCCGCTGTGCGGATGCCGCTGACGATGGTCGTGGCGCCAAACAGGATAAAGCAGCCCAGGATGACGGTTGCGCCATAGCGCCAGTTCATCCGCCCGGTCAGCATCATGAAGCCGACAGCGGCCACAGCCATGACGGCCGCGACGGTGGCGACATTGCCCAGGAGCGTACCTTGCAGCCATTGCACTCCGGCCAGCAGGGCGCCGGAGCCTTGCGGATCGGCCTGAATGGCCTGGGCGTGGGCCTGACTGGCGGCAGCGCTGAGAATGGAGGCCAAGACAGCCGGGCGGGGGTAGAAAAACTTGCGCATCAGTTGGAAGCTCCAAGAGCGGGGAGGGCGGCCAGGTTCGCGCTGCTGTTGGCCATACGGCCCAGGATGGCGGTGACGTAGGCTTGGGTTTCGGCATAGGGCGGCACGCCGCCGTGCCTGAGCACAGCACCGGGACCGGCGTTGTAGGCGGCCAGGGCCAGGCGCACATCGCCGCCAAAGCGGTTGAGCATCTGGCGCAGATACATCGCCCCGCCCTTGACGTTCTGAGCCATGTCCGAAGGATCGACACCCAGATCGCGGGCGGTGCCGGGCATCAATTGCATGACGCCCACCGCGCCCTTGGAGGAGCGAGCGGCATGGTGAAACCGGCTCTCGCGCCAGGCCACGGCCTCGACCAACTTGGGGTCGAGCGCATAGTCTGCGGCAGCCAGGGTCAGGGCTACGCGAACCTCTTCCGGGAGGGCGCTGGTCGAAAGCCCAGACCGCGGCGCGATCAGGGAAGCACCCAGGGCTTCAGACCTATCGAGCGTAAAGACGGCGGGTCCGTCGAAACGGGTCACCTGGCCCTCGTCACCGATTTCCAGCACCTGCGCGGCGGCTTGGCCGCCGAGCAGGCAGCCGGCCGCAGTCGCCGCCAGGAGCACCTGGCGCACAATCGTGAACTTCAATGACGCCCCCTTCAGCTCGTTGGGTTCAAATCAGTATGGTGAACAAGGTGTACTCCCCACAATCAGGCCATGTAATGCGGCAGGACATCGCGCTTTCAATTTTCAAAGACTGTCAAAAATACTGAAACATTTGCAGGATTTAAGGCGAAGCTTTCCGTATTGTCGAGTAATAGACAGTTAACGATCCATTAATTACTTAATTCAAAAGGTTGCGCTGGGGCGCAGGATTTCCGAGCGTGAGGCCGCTACCGCCGATTGGCGTCCTTCGAGGCGCTGGAGCGATAGGCGGCGATAAGGCGCAGAGCCGCGTTAAGGGGGGTCTGCCTCTGCGCTTTTCGAACGACGCTAAGGCCTCTGCGCGCTTGTCTTTGTTTCTCGCCGCATGCCCGAACGCAAAGCCACCTTGCAGGCGTGCTCCGCCCGTCCAGTCTGAGCCATCGAACGCCTTCAGATCCCAGTTGGGGGAGTCAGGGGCGCGGCAAGGCGGCCCTGGTCGTCGGACCCGCGCCTTCCGCTGGCTTCGTAACTCGTCAAGGATCGAGGCGGCGGGAGCGGGGAAGGGGACGTCGATGTCCTCCTCGCATCGCAGTGCGACGGCCGCCTTCACGAGATCCTCGACCGATGCCCTGCAGTCGCCGCCGTGTGCGGCAATTGACGCTGGGGCGCTCGGCAGCTGCCTGTTGAGTCCAGCCCCAGCCCTGCGGCGGACTCCTGAGTGGAAACGCCTATCGATCGTCCCGAGGTCTGAGCGCCTATCGGGAGCCCCGGTAAGGGGCGGCGTGTGCGACCCAAGCTTGAGCAGCAACGAAGTTCCGCAGGCAAATTGGCCCTTCCCGAACCAGTTAACGTATCGACGCTCTTCGCTGCCGATTTCTAGACTCAGAATTTAAGTAAACATAATATTAATATCTGTATTTGTGGTCGCCTGCGGCAAATCGCACGGCGAACTTTAGTTTTCACGCGCCGATAAGGGGTGTGATTGTGAAACTGAAGGCCAAATTTAGAAACTATAGCTACCAAAACATTAAACTTATAGGTTTTCAATAGATTAATAACAACTTCTGGCGATAATTGACGTTGTGTGATCGATGTAGATTTGTTTTAGTTTAAATAAAATCAATTAGAAACAATATAGAAAATGGCTTCATCGCGATATTCAAAACGCGCTAACGCGAGAAGTGAAAACTAGAAACTTCTATATTCGTAACGGCCTCCGACGAAGCAGGACGCCAAGACTATTGTAGCTTCCCGGGGGCCTCATGCCGACAAGTCCAGCGACTCTGACCTTCAGCGACGAGTTCAATACGCTCAGCCTCTGGAACAGTTCT
>NZ_JAFCSZ010000043.1:0-20107 GCF_049895765.1 Caulobacter sp. DWR1-3-2b1 | reverse complement strand
TCCAGACAAGCAGGGTCAGCAGACCAGGGTCAAGGTTGCCCCCTCCCCCGCGTCGGTGGAACTTGCCGGGACGGTGTTCATTACATCGCCCGGTTGGCTGACCATTTGAACTTCTGGATATCAGGCGGATGTCCTCGATCAGCGCGCGATTGGCCGCCGCACGCTGGCTCTCGGGCCTGACGCGCCAAGCGTAGTAGCCGCTGGCCGACAGGCCCAGGACCCGACACATCATTCGAACCGGCCAGACGCCGCGGTGCTCATCGACCACCCCGAACTTCATCGGGAGGCCGCTCCGAAGATGAGCGCGGCTTTTTTAGGATGTCTCGCTCCATCCGCAGATGGTCGTTCTCGCGGCGCGGCCGGGCGTTGTCGGCGACCAGGTCAGACGGCAACGGGGCCGGCGCTTGCGTGCGGGGGCGCCTCGCCGGCCCCGTCGCCTGCGTCCCGTACTGCATCATCCATCGTCGCAAGACCGTCTCGTGCAGGCCCAACTCCCGGGCCACCGCGCCGGCCGACAGGCCACTGCTGGCGACACGGTCAAACCGCCTCTCGTTTGAAGGCCTCCGGAAAGACCCGACGCTTCACGCTCATCAGACACTCCTCTCCAGCTTCGAAAAGCTAGCATGGGTGTCCACTGAAACGAGGGAGGATCAGGTCGGACTTGTGTCGCCCATTTGGTCCGGACGACCGTCCCGCAATGTGGGTAAGCTTGGATCTGGCCGACACCCCGCACCGAGCCGGCTCAATCAGCACGTCCGTCGGGCGGCCTATGCTTTGAGACCCCAGGCGCTTAAGGAGCCGGCAAGCTTGCAAGTGACGGACGATCATGACTTTCCCGCCAACCCGTGATGAAGCCCTACGCCGCCTCACCGCTTTCGTCCCGCAAGCCGGTCTTTCCTACGCGGCCGGCCGCAATACTGATCCTGGTCCTGGCCAGCCGACTGCGGTGTCGAGGCTCTCACCCTATCTGCGCCATCGCCTGATCACCGAGAAGGAGATCATCGCCGCCGTGCTCGCGCAGCATGACGCCAGAGCGGCCGAGAAATACGTTCAGGAGGTGCTGTGGCGGACCTACTGGAAGGGGTGGCTTGAGACACGCCCCGCGGTCTGGGCGCGCTTCTGCGCTGAAAGAGATCACCAGGCCCAAGCGTTTGCCGGCTCCCCTACCCTTCATGAAGCGCAGACCGGCCAGACGGGGATTGAGGGCTTTGATGACTGGGTGAGTGAGTTGGTGGAGACCGGCTACCTCCACAACCACACACGTATGTGGTTTGCCTCCATCTGGATTTTCACCCTGAAGCTGCCCTGGTCGCTGGGCGCAAACTTCTTTTTACGTCATCTGATTGATGCCGATGCGGCGAGCAATACGCTGTCCTGGCGCTGGGTTGCGGGGCTTCAGACGCCCGGCAAGATCTATCTCGCGTCTACCGACAACATCGCCCGCAATACCAACCAGCGCTTTGCACCGAAGGGTCTGGCCACAGAAGCCACCGCGCTCACGGAGCTTCCGCTTCCGGGTCCTCTCGACTTGGTTGAACATCGTGTCGCCTCCATCTCTGAGCCGGCCATGCTTCTGGTCACGTCGGAGGACATGCATCCAGAGTCAGCCTTTGGAGCGGCTAGCCCCTTCGTAGCGGCAGTTGTTGCAACGGACAGGCAGCAGCTCTGGGGCGAAGCGGCTCGTCGCTTCCTCGAAGGCGCAGCCATGGATACGACAACGCGGATCGGCGCATTCTTCGGCTGCCCCACGACCCGGCTTGATAGCCTGGAGCCCGAGCGCCTGCTGTCGGCGGCCAGAGCAGCCGGTGTCCGGCAAATTGTCACGCCCTATGCTCCGGTCGGCCCGGTCGCTGACGCATTGGCTGATATCTCGTCCAGATTGGCGGTTGAAGGCGTAACGCTGGTGCAGGTCAGGCGTCGTTGGGATGACAGCCTTTGGCCTCAAGCGACCAAGGGATTCTTTCCGTTTAAGGCGCAAGCGATGGCCAGCCTCGCGGCCGGAGACCTCACCTAGGCCGCGATCGCTCCGCTAGTTTGGGAGCGGATTGACGGCCATCGCTGTGTTCAACACCCTGCCCGCTCCATCGGCGCGATCGGAACCCGGCAGCACTGCTCGCTCTATCGATACTGCGGGTCGAACTGAGCGGAATGGTCGGCTTTGTCGAGTCCAAATGACTTAGGCCTTCAAGTCCCGGCGTCTCGCGCCAACCCTTCAAACCCGCCAAATGGCGGCCCTGCAGCTCTCGAAAAATGAAGGCTGAAATGAGCCCGCGCATCGCGCGTGGCGGGACGCGCCGTCGAGCGGCCGGCGGTGCCCCAAAGGCGCCCGCCAGGGGCGGACCCGCAGGAGCCGCGATAGCGGCGGGACCGAGCACGCCCGCCGGCTGCTCTCCGAATCCGGAGCGTTGTGGGGTGTCCCCGCTCGAAGGGGTCGGACGAGACCAGGGCTCGACCGCAGGGGAAAACCTTCCCCTCAACATCGCCTCGTGAAACACCCACCCCACCCCGGCGTTGTCTCCGCAAGGAGACCCCCATACTCGAGAAACTGCCCCGCGGCCTTGGCCACGCGCTGCGCGGCGTCCGCGCCGGCTACGAGAAGATCATCGCCGAAGACGACGCCTTCGCCCAAACCCCAGATACCATCACCCTGGAGAGCCCGGCATTCAGCGACGGCGGCGAACAAATCTCACCGCCGCTGATGTGGCGCGGCGCGCCCGAGGACGCCGCCAGCCTGGTGCTGATCGTCGAAGAACCCGACGCTCCCAGCGCCAAGCCCTGGTTCACCTGCTGGCCTGGGACCTTCCGCCGGAGCTCACCTCGCTTGACGAGGGCCTGTTCAAAAATCCTCACCATGAGGGGCTGGCTGAGAACCTTGGTCGCAACTCCTTCCTGCAGACCGCCTAACTGCCACCCGATCCGCCGACTGGCCACGGCCCGCACCTCTATGCGTTCCAGATCTTCGCCCCGGACCGGAGGCTGGACTTCGACCATCCGCCCGGCCGCAAGGCCGTGGTCGAGGCGGTGACCGGCCACGTCCTGGCCAAGGGCGTCCTGGTCGGCGCCTACGAGCGGGTCTGAACCCTGCGGAGTGCCACGATGAGCGTCTGCCCAAGCTCAGCTTGGAATGCAGCAGCCGCGCCTATCTCTGTCGCTTGCTGAGATCGACAAGGAGGAGGCCATGGCCACCGGCTGGGCGCACGAAGGCGCCGTTCTGGACCAGATCGAGGACACCATCACCGATGGCGTCCTGACCGCGCGCGCCCGCCTGCCGGTCGGCGAAGGCACCCAGTACTGCGTGGAATGCGGTGACGACATCCCGGAGGCCCGCCGCAAGGCCCTGCCGGGAGCCCGCACCTGCGTCAGCTGCCAGTCCGGCCGCGACAGCCGCATCGTCCTGGTAGGGATCAATCGCCGGGCCAGCAAGGACAGCCAGCTCCGCTGAACGCGACCGCAGGGGCGTTAGCGCTCCTAGCTCTTCAGGTTCCCCCGGAACCTTTCTGGGCGATGCATCGTTATCGCTGCTCCCCATAAGGATCAGGAAGATGAGTGACGACGCTGCGGCCGTTTCCACGAAACTGGCCGCTTTGCGCGCTGAACTCGAGGCCAGCATCTGGCCAACCGCCGTCGCGGCCGCAAACTCGGGCGATCACGAGCGCATCAGAGACCTGGTGAAGCTGAAGGTCGATATCGAGGCGATAGACTTCGCGCTCAGCCATCGACCCGATGGTAGACTAGGTATTGCTCGCCGCCTGTCAGCAAGCGAGATCGCCGTGGCCGCAGTGGCGCCGGTCGGCCGCGGGCTATAGGAGCCCGTGACGCGATCCGTGACCCTGCCCGACGACACCCATGTGCCCGCCCTCGGGCAAGGCACCTGGCGCATGGGCGAGGACGCCCGCCAGCGCAAACAGGAGATCGCGGCGCTCCGCGCGGGCGTCGATCTCGGCATGACCCTGATCGACACCGCCGAGATGTACGGCGACGGGGCAACTGAGACTTTGCTGGGCGAAGCTCTGCCCGGCCTGCGCGACCAGGTCTTCCTGGTCAGCAAGGTCTACCCCCAGAACGCTGGCCGGGGCCGGATCGAGCGCGCCTGCGAAGCCAGCCTGCAGCGCCTGAAGACCGACCATCTCGATCTCTATCTGCTCCACTGGCGCGGAGAGGTTCCGCTCGCCGAGACCGTCGAGGGCATTGAGGCCCTGATCCAAGCCGGCAAGATCCGGCGCTGGGGCGTCAGCAATCTCGACCACGGCGACATGGACCAGCTGTTCCGCGCCGGCGGCGAGGCCTGCGCGACCAACCAGATCCTCTACAATGTTGCCGAGCGCGGCGCAGAGTTTGACCTGCTGCCGCAACTTAGGCAGCGCCGCATCCCGACCATGGCCTACAGCCCCGTCGGCCAGGGCCAGCTCCCCGACTCTCCCGCCCTCGCGGCCGTCGCCAAGCGTCATGGCGTGACGCCGTTTCAGGTCGCCTTGGCCTGGGTGCTCCGCGACCCCCTGGTCATCGCCATCCCGAAGGCCGGCGATGTCGCGCACATCACCAACAACCGCCGCGCCCTCGACCTGGTGCTCACACCCGAGGACCTGACGGCCATCGACGTGGATTTCCCCCCGCCCACCCGCAAGACCCGCCTGGCGATGCTCTGACGGATGACCGCTACGCCCTATGCGGCTCCAGCGCTGCGAGCCAAGCCGCATAGGGCGTGTTGCGCACCATGTGCCGGTTGACCATCCTTCAGCTCAAACAGGAATTCCTCGCCGTTATGCTGGGGGTCCCCCGCAGCACGGTGACCAGCATCGCTATCGCCGCGCAGAAGTGCAGCTCTGCACTGACCTGGATCAGATGCCGGTCGAAGACGCCCACAGGAAGTGGTCGCAGACGGAAAGCCCCCCTACCGCGAGGTCGGGCGGACCACCCTGCCCGCTCAGGAGGCCTATTCCGACGCGCGCAAGGCGGTCGAAGAAAAGCTTTCCTATAATCCCGCCCATACTCTTGCGGCCCACCAGCCACCTGGCGCGGTGAACCGCGCCCGCCTGCTAGTCTACGGCGTGATGGCCGCTAAGCGTCGCGAGCTAAGTGGCGTCACCGACCGCGAGCCAGCCAACCTGCAGGACGTGATGGTCTGACCCCCGTCTGGCCGAGGCAAATTACGCTGACACTGCCGCAGATAGTGTTGAACCGTCGCTCGCACTCAACGTTCTATCCGCATGTCCTTGCAATCTGAACGCATAGGCGCCGGGCGCCCCCTGCTCATGGTCCACGGGCTTGGTGGAAGCATGCGGTCATGGGACACGATCGCGGCGCCGTTAAGCCTCTCGCGGGAGCTGATCCTGATCGACATGCCCGGGCATGGCGGGTCGTCGCCAGTTCCGGGACGGCAGACCATCGCCGCCTTCGCCGACGCCCTTACAGAATTCATCGAGAGTGAGGGGCTTGGCGCAGTGGATCTGGTCGGCAGTTCCGTGGGCGGTCGGTTGGTCTTGGAGCTGTCCCGGCGTGGCGTCGGTGGCGATTGCGTTGCCCTAGATCCGGGTGGCTTTTGGCAAGGCTGGGAGACAAGATTCTTTCAGACCACAATCGGCGCATCCATCCGGTTCGTGCGAGGTCTCCAGCCGGTGATGCCGTTCCTGTCGCGCCATGCGGCCACGCGGACGCTGCTGCTGGCGCAGCTGTCTGCCAGACCCTGGGCGCTCGCGCCCGAGGTCGTCCTGACTGAAATGCGGACCTTCGCCGCGACGCGGGTGTTCGACGACATGGTGCACGAGCTGGCTAGCGGTCCCTTGCAGGCTGGAACGGCTTCCACGCCCGGACGCGTGACCATCGGTTGGGGCCGCCAGGATCGCCTTCTCCTGCCCCGCCAGGCCCGTCGCGCTCAGGCCGCTTTCCCGAAGGCTCAGCTGCACTGGTTCGACAGGTGTGGCCATTTTCCCCATTGGGACCAGCCTGAAGAGACTGTTCGGACCATCCTTCAGGCGACCGGCTAGTTGGCGGCGACTACGCCCTTCCGTTCAGCCGCTCAGAGCGTCATCCAGTAGGCTGCCATTGCCCGTCAGCCCCGGCCTTTCTTTGGCAACCACCCTCTCTCCGCAGAGTTCTGAAAGAAGGAGACGCTGCAATGCAACCACCAAAGGCCGGCGACAATGTCAGCTGGAAGAGCCACGGCGGCGAGGCGAAGGGCAAGGTTGTGAGAAAGCTGACGACGCCGATCCAAATCAAAGGTCACAAGGTTGCCGCCTCGAAGGACAATCCGGAGTTTCTCGTCGAGACAGAAGACGGCAAACACGCGGCGCTTAAGGCTGGAGCGTTGAAGCGAGACTGACATGGCCACGACTTTCAAGCCTAACGAGAAAATGGCCGCGAACGCCAAGCGCGGCCTCAAGCTTCGGGAAAAATTTAATCGCGGGGGCTCTGATGTCGGTGTGCGTCGGGCAAACCAACTGGCTGGGCAGGGCGTACTCGACGAATTCGACGTCAAGTCGATGCACAGCTATTTCGCCCGCCATGCCGTGGATAAGGATGGCACAACCCACGAATGGAACTCCTATACGGATCCCTCCGCTGGCTACGTAGCCTGGCTGCTGTGGGTCGGCGACGCCGGCAAAGCGTGGGCCGATCGGCATTCCAGCAAGCACGGCACCTAACTGCCGTGCGACACGGAAATCTCGCGAGGGGATTGGTGGCCGGAGTCGCGGCGGGGCTTGTCGCCTCGTTCGCCATGGACGTTTTCCAGAAGGCCTGGACAGCGCTGGCTGCGGACAAGGAAACCAACAAGAATGACAAGCCGAAGCCGGCGACACTCAAGGCCGCCGACAAGGTCTCGCAGGCGGTGGCCGGGAAGGTGGTTCCCGACCAGGCCCAGACGGCCGCCTCCGCTGGCGTCCACTACGTGACGGGGGCTGCACTTGGGGCGGTCTATGGGGTGGCTGCTGAGTTCGCACCCGCGACAACATTTGGGTTTGGCGGCCTCTATGGCTCGGCGACCTGGCTCGTACTCGACGAGGGCTTGTCGCCGGCACTGGGCCTTGCGCCGCGGCCCGGCGACGTCGCTGCCGCCGACCACGCCTATGCCCTCGTGTCGCATCTGGTCTTCGGCGCGGCTTTGGAATTCACGCGGGGAGCTGCGAGCCGCCTTCTCAGCTGGGAGCCTATCGCCGGGTAGCGACCATCAACGGCCTGTACAAGGCCGAAGTCATCCATCGGCGTGGACCATGGCGAACCTTCGAGGCGGTCGAGTTCGCCACCCTCGAATGGGTCGACTGGTTCAACAACAGGCGGCTCTTGGAGCCCATCGGCAACATCCCGCCGGCGGAAGCCGAGGCCGCCTACTATGCCGCGCTCACCCAACAGGCTATGGCGGCGTGACTTAAATCAAATGGCCTCCGGCAAACCCGGAGCAGTTCAGTTTTACTCCGCCCGCAGCCGCATATCGCCGCCGCTCTAGTGGCCTACTTTTGCTCCGCCGCGTACAATGCAAGATTGGGCGAATAGATAGGCGACGGGCCGTTTTAACTTTGAGGAACGGGCCGGAACAGAAGGCTGTTGCCGAGGCTTAATGAGATGCCCCTCAGGGCGTCGGAGATTCCTATGGCTGAGATCCTCACGAAGAGCGGCGACTTGCAGGGCCGGCACCTGACCGGCTTGGATGGGGTCAAGCTCGGCACGGTCCGCGAGCTTTTCGTGGACCTTGCGTCAGGTCGGATCGAGTTCCTCATCGTCGAGGGCGGTGGGCTGCTGGGCGGGTCCGGCAAGTTTCACCCCCTCCCTTGGTCGGCTGTTCGCTACGACAGCGTCGCCGGCGCCTTCCAGGCGGAGCGGACGAAGGACGAATTCAAGGCGTCGCCGAGTTATGATCGCGATCAGCTCGCCGACGCCGGCTACGCTTGGCATGAGCAATCGACCCGCTTCTTTGCTCCGGCATCCTCAATGCCTTAACCGGCTGGGCAGCCTTCAGCACGCTCAGACCCGCTCGTATGCGCCGACCAGGCCTCGGCCAAGACGTGTCCGATCATCGCCTCGACCACGGCCTTGCGGCCGGGCGGGTGGTCGAAGTCCAGCTTCCGGTAGAAGGCGAAAATCTGGAGGGCATAGAGGTGCGGGCCGTGGCCGGTGGGCGGGTCGGGCGGCAGATAGGCAGTCTGCAGGAAGAAATTGGAGGGCAGCGCGACATTTGTTAGCTGAGCAACGCTAAGGTCGAACGGATCGCGAACGGCCTCGTGGCGGGTGGCTCAGGCGTTCTGCGGACGTTCGCCGCCGCCGCCTCGCAATTAGACCGTCGAGCGGCCGAGCCCGAGTTGACTGGCGGCCTTAGTGGGCGAGAGGCCGGCTTCGACGAGTTCGCGGCTTGCACCTTGTCGGCGTCTAGGGGCTGACGACCCGGAACCTTACCTCGGGCCCGGGCTACGGCGATCCCTTCCTTGGTGCGCTCGGCGATCAGCCGGCGCTCGAAATGTGCGATGGCGCCGAACACATGGAAGACCTGCTCGCCGGCGGCTTCGCCCCCGAGTGCAGTCCTTTTGAGATCTTGGTGATGAGCAGACAAAAACCGCTTAACAGCGGTCAATTATCGCCTCGGAAAGTCAAGCTTAGCCCTTGTTTTTATTGCGATCTTCCAGCGAGGTCGGAACCGCCAGCGGCGTTCAGGGTTAAAAAGTCTTCGCATCACTGGAGACCAGGACAATGAAAGCCGTAATCTACAATGGCCCGCGCGATGTCAGCGTCGGCAACGTCGACGACGCCCGGATCGAAAAGCCCACCGACGTCGTAGTCCGCATCACCACCACAAATATCTGCGGTTCAGACCTGCACATGTACGAGGGTCGCACCAGCTTCAAGAAGGGTAGTGTGTTCGGGCATGAAAATCTTGGCGTAGTCGTCGAGGTCGGCGCCGGCGTTGATCGGGTGAAGAAGGGCGATCGGGTCTGCTTGCCTTTCAACGTCGCCTGCGGCTTCTGCGAAAACTGCGAGAAGGGACTGACGGGCTATTGCCTGACCTGCAATCCGGGGACGGCGGGCGCAGCCTATGGCTTTGCCGGCATGGGACCCTACCTTGGCGGCCAGGCGGAATTGCTGCGTGTGCCCTACGCGGACTTCAACTGCTTGGTGTTGCCAGATGACGCCGAGGCCAAGGAGGACGACTACGTTATGTTGTCTGACATTTTCCCCACCGGCTGGCACGCGACGGAACTGTCGGGGCTGATGCCCGGTGAATCCGTGGCGATCTACGGCGCGGGGCCGGTGGGTCTGATGGCCGCTCATTCGGCGATGATCAAGGGCGCTTCGCGGGTGTTCGTGGTGGACTCTCACGACGACCGACTGAAGCTCGCTAAGTCGTTGGGAGGCATCCCGATCGACATGCGAAAATCCGATCCTGTCGAGCAAATCCTGGCGCAGACCGATGGATTGGGAACCGACCGCGGCTGTGAGTGCGTCGGCTACCAATGCTGCGATCGGCACGGCCACGAAACCAACAACTACACGATGAACTGCTTGGTCGGCAGCACCAAGGCAGCCGGTGGAATAGGCGTGGTGGGGGTGTTTGTGCCGGAGGACCCCAATTCGAAAGATGAGTTAGCGAAGCAGGGCAGGATGGCCTTCGACTTCGGCTCGTTCTGGTTCAAGGGTCAGCAGATTCGCACAGGCCAGTGCAACGTGAAAGCCTACAACCGACGGCTCATGAACCTGATCCACGCAGGCCGGGCTGAACCTTCCAAGATCATCTCCCATCGACTATCGCTCGAAGAAGCGCCAAACGCTTTCAAACACTTCAACGCTCGCGACGACGGCTGGACCAAGGTCGTGCTAAAGCCGGCCGCCTGAGCGGCTATCGTTGCTTTGGTAGTGGGGGGGGGGCCTATCTATCCGCTTGGCTGCTGCGAAGCGTTCCAAGAGCGAGCCTCGGACGGCGCGGCGGCTTCAACTCCTGCCAAGTCCCGATCGGCGCTTGGTAGGGGCAGCGCGGTCTTTGTTTGGGACCAAACATCTAGGATGTGCGCTTCATTGAACGCGGTGTCGAAGGCTGAGCCGCGATGGCCTGAGGTGCCAAAACTCACCCGCTGCGCGGGCTAAGTTAGATCTGGACGGCCAGAATAGTAGGCGTGCACAAGTCGTGCCCACATCCAACAGCGCCGTAGGATCAAGGGGTTCCCCCGCACGTGGATCGACATCGCCCAACATCAGCCTCTATCCTCTTGGCTGCCGCGTCCCGCGCCTGCCGCCTCTGGTGCGGATCGAATGAGCCTGCCCGTAACCACTCAAGGACCCGGCCCGCCATAGGATTGATCGAGGTTAGCGGTCTCGCATTTCAGCCCTGAGTCGATCACCCGAGCCGGACCACGAGGCGATGAACGGCGCCGTCGTCATTCAGGGGGACCGACACCGGCCTCTCAGCGATCGCCACGCCATCGAGTTCGGCGAACACGACCCCCCGCTGCACACCCTGCGGGTTTTCGACCACGACATCGTACCGCGATGCGCCATGTCGTAGTGCAAGCTCGAAGCCAGGCCAGGAGCCTGGAATACAGGGGTCGAGACGTAACAAGCCGCCTTCAATCCGAAGCCCAAGGATGCTCTCGACGCCAGCGCGCTGCATCCAGCCGGCCGAGCCCGTGTACCAGGTCCAGCCGCCCCGCCCCACGTGTCCTGGTGCGGCGTAGACATCGGCCGCGACCACATAGGGCTCGACCTTATAGCGATGCATGTCGGTGCGTGTGCGAGCGTGATTGATCGGGTTGAGCAACCAGAACAGAGCGGCGGCCTTGTCGCCCTCTCCCAGTCCCGCAAAAGCCATCACCGACCATAGGGCGGCGTGGGTGTATTGCCCGCCGTTCTCGCGCAAGCCCGGCGGATAACCCTTGATATAGCCTGGGTCGGGCGTCGAGTGATCGAACGGCGGCGTGAACAGCAAAGCCAATCTATCGTTTGGCAGAATCAATTCGCGATCAACGGCTTCCATGGCCTGCATCGCGCGGTCCGGCCGTGCAGCGCCAGACAGCACCGCCCAAGACTGAGCGATGGAGTCGATGCGGCACTCCTCGTTGGTCGCCGAGCCGAGCGGGGAGCCATCGTCGAACCAGCCTCGCCGATACCAGTGGCCATCCCAGGCCTCCCGCTCTAGGGCGTCGCTAAGCGCCTTGGTGTGCGCCCGCCACTTCGCCACTCTCGCCTTATCACCGCGGATCTCAGCGACGTCTGCGAAGTCGCCCAGCGCGGCATGCAGGAGCCAACCGAGCCAGACGCTTTCACCCTTACCACCCTCGCCAACGCGGTTCATGCCGTCGTTCCAATCGCCGCCGCCGATCAGCGGCAGTCCATGGCGGCCGACCGCCAGACTGGCGTCCAGCGCGCGGGCGCAATGTTCGTAGAGGCTGCCGAGTTCATCACTTACGGTCGGTAGGAAGAAGCTGTCGCTCTCGCCCGGCTCAAGCATCGGACCGGTCAGGAAGGGTCGCACCTCATCCAGTATGGCGGCGTCACCAGTCACCTTGATGTAGTGCGCCGCTGCATAGGCGAGCCAGGCCCGATCGTCCGAGATCCGGGTCCGCACGCCTTGGCCGGAATGAGGCAACCACCAGTGCTGGACATCGCCCTCCGCGAACTGCCGGCTCGCGGCTCTCAGTAGGTGCTCACGGGTCATCGATGGCCGCACCGTGGCCAGGGCCATGCAATCCTGTAACTGGTCGCGGAAGCCGTAGGCGCCGCTGGCCTGGTAGAACCCCGACCGGGCCCAGACCCGGCAGGCGAGGGTCTGATAGGTCAGCCAGCCATTGAGCATGATGTCCATCGACCGGTCGGGTGTCTTCACCTGAACCGTGCCGACGATATCGTCCCAGAAGACCCGGACGTCGGATAGCACCTCGTCCAGATCGGTCTCGCGGTAGCGGGCGATCAGCGACCGAGCCTCGGTTTCGTCCAGAGCGTCGCCGAGGAAGAAATCGATCTCGACGACTCCGTTTGGCGCAATCTCGACCGTGGTCTGGAGAGCGGCACAGGGGTCGAGGCCGGAGCCGACCCGCCCCGAAAGCAAAGTGCCGTTGGCCAGGACCGCAGGCCAAGCCAGCGTTCCATTTCGGCCGATAAACTCTCGTCGGTCACCCGTCCAGGCCGTCTGGCGTCCCGCGAGATCGGCGAAGGCGACCCGTTCGCCAAACGCCGGGTTCCACGGATTGTTCGCAAGCATCGCCCCGCTCTCGGCATCGACCCGCGTGGTCACGAATGCCGCCGCTGCCGCCCGTGAAGGTCCGAGCACCCACTCGACGTACGCCGTCACCGAGAGGCGCCTTGCGCGGCCGGAGAGGTTGCGCAGTTTCAGCCTGGAGATTTTCAGCGGGTCGGCGAGCGGCACGTACTCCAGCAGCTCGGCGGCGATCCCGTGAGAGGTATGCTCAAACCGGCTATAGCCCCATCCATGCCGCGCAACATAGGTCGCCGCCTCATCCCTGATCGGCAGCGCTGTGGGGCTCCACAGATCTCCGGTATCCTCGTCTCTCAGATAGAAGGCCTGACCAGGTCGGTCGGTCACCGGGTCATTCGACCAGGGCGTTAGCTGATGTTCGCGGCTGTTCACCGACCAAGCGTAGCCGCCACCCTCCGTCGACACCTGGAAGCCGAAGTTTGGATTGGCGATTACGTTGATCCAGGGGGCGGGCGTTGACTGGCCGGGCCCCAGGATCGTCACATATTCTCGGCCGTTTTCGGCGAAGCCACCAAGTCCGTTGAAAAATTCCACTCCCGGCGCCGGACGCGACACTTGAAGCTGGGAGGTGGTGAGAGGACGCCGTGGAGGGACTCGTCGCGCAAAGCCGGCGTCCGAGGCTCGCTCGAGTTGATCGACCAGCCGCCCGCGGTCGCCTACCAATACGACCCGCGCGACGGACCCAAGGAGGGCTCGGGCCTCAGGTGGAATCAGGTCCGACCGAAGCATGAAGGTGTGCCCGGGTGGCCGCTTGTCGCCGATCTGTGGCCGGGACTGGCTCGCCCTCACCAAGGTCTCGAGCGCGATCTGCAGTTCTTGTACGTAGGATGAAGCGCGCTCGTTGAGGATCACTAGATCGACCGCGAGTTGCTTCATCCGCCAATACTCGACGGCTTGAAGCGCCTCCTTCACGAGACCCAGGTGATGGACGTCATCGATCCGGACTAAAATAATCGGAAGGTCGCCGGAAATCCCCAGAGACCACAGGCCCGGCTGACCGCCACTCCCGCTGCCGATGGTCTGAGATGGCGGACGCAGCATCGGCGCGGCGTATAGCATGTGACCGGCAAGGCGCTGGTACTGGCCCGCTTCGTTTCGATTGATGCCAAGGTGGTGTAACTGCACTTGGGCCTGGGTCCAGGCCAGAACCGCCGTGCGCTGGAACGCGCCGACGTCATGGTGCTTGTCGATCAGATCCAGCGCCGCTTCGCGGGACGAGGCGACCATCGTCCAGAAATCAATGCGAGCCGTCGCCCCAGGCGCAATCCGTACACGCCGGCGCAGGGCGAAGATTGGATCGAGCACCGTGCCGGTGGCGCCTGAAAGCGGCCGGCCGCTCATGACCGCGCCGGGCGCACGAATGCTGCCGCCACGACCGAGGAATCGCGCTCGGTCTGTCTCAAACTCACGCTTGCCCACGGCCTCGCCATCGACAACCGCCAAGTGCGCTGCCCAGACCTGAGGCTCCGTCGGCGACCGCTGCCGCCGCTTAGCGAGAATAGCGCCCAGTCCGGCGAGGTGCTCGGTCTCGACGAACAACTTGGAGAAGGCCGGGTGCGCCACGTCAGAGGCTTGGGGCGCCAGGACCAGTTCGGCGTAGGATGTGACCTCGACTTCGCGGGCGCTATCGCTGAGGTTTGAGATCGTTACCCGGCGTACCTCCGCGTCGTCTTCCGCAGATACGAGCACCTGGAGATTGGTCGCGAATGCCCCGTCTCGGCGGGCAAACTCGGCCCGATCTTCGTTGAACGTGACCTCGTATGCCTCCGGCTCGGTCCCGATCGACTGGTATGCCGCCGTCCAGACGTCCCCGTTGGCGACGTCTTTCAGAAAGACGTACGAGCCCCAGTCATCGCTGGTGGCGTCCTCTCGCCAGCGGGTCACCATTAGATCCCCCCAGGCGCTGTAGCCAGATCCAGCGGCCGTCAGCATGACCGCGTAGCGGCCGTTTGACAGCAACTGCGTGGCCGGGGTGGTGCTATGCGGGCTGGTGTTGCGCCAAACGGCAGGCCCTTCAATCTCGCGGACCTTCGCTTCAGAGGTGGTCTCGGAAACCAACGGCGGGGTCGCGGTAACCTCGCGGGGCGCCCGCTCCTGCAGAAGGAGCTCCGTCGCCCGCACCATGCGCTCTGCGTGGAAGCGGCTGCGCATCAAGCCATCCAGCAGGGTATCGGCGATTGCAGTGATCGTCATACCCTGGTGGTGCGCCATGAACGCCCTCACTAGGGCGACAGTCCCGCCGTCCGGGATCCGGGTCGGGGTAAAGTCCAGCGCTTCGACGAATCCATAGCGACCGCGCGCGCCGAGAGCTTCGAGGCGCTCGAAGTTACGCGCTGCCGCCTGAGGATCGATCATGCAAGCAAGGGCGGTGGCGTAAGGCGCAACGACGGCGTTGTCGGCGAGCCCGCGTTTTAGGCCGAGGCCAGGCACGCCGAAGTTGGAATACTGATAGGTCAAGTCGAGGTCGCGCGCATTGTACGCAGATTCCGATACGCCCCACGGCGTCCCCCGTGTCGCCGCGTAGTCAATCTGACGCCGGACGACGAGCCGATTGGTCTGTTCGACAAGGCTGTCCGCCGGCGCCCTCATGACGATGGACGGCATCAGATACTCGAACATCGATCCGGACCACGAGATCAGCGCCGCGCCATTGGCCACCGGCGTCACAGCGCGGCCCAGGCGAAACCAGTGACGGGCGGGCGCGTCGCCCTTGGCGATTGCTATGAAGCTTGCCAACCGAGCCTCAGAAGCAAGCAGGTCGTAACAGCTGGGGTCTAGCGCACCCTCGGACGGCAGATACCCAATCGATAGCAAAAGGCGGTCCGGGTCGATCAGAAAGCCAAATTCCATCGCCATCGCCATCGACCGCGCGGCATCTTCAAGCGCCTGAAGCCTTGCTACAAGCGGAGCGGCCAAAGGCGCCCCGCGATCACGCCCATGACTTTCAATGCAGGCGCCTACGGCGTCCGCCCAGAACTGCAGATCCGCGCCAGCGTCGTCGTGTTCTTCAAGGACAATTTCACGAACCGCGTCCCCCAGGATCGCAGCCTGCTCCAAGAATTTCTCAACACGCCCTTTAACCACGTCGCCGAGCTTGGTCGCTTCAAGCAAACCGTCCGCGAGACGTTCGATCTCTTCGCCTAGCCTCCGCCACGACACGGTTTGCGATTTACGCAGATCGCGCAATCGACGTGCCTCGTCCCGGACCAAATCTAGAGCGTCGGCGACACCTTGGAACCGCCGCTGTTCTGGTAACGTGTCGCCTCGCCATTGACTGCAGGCGTTGGCCAAAGCGATCAGATGTCCGGCCAGATTGCCGCTATCGACCGAGGATACGTACTGCGGATCGAGGGGACGCAAGTCACGTGTATCATACCAATTATATAGGTGACCGCGATACTTAGCCATGCGAGTCATGGTGGCCAGGGTCGCTTCCAGCCGATCTACGGCCTCTGCGGTTCCGATCCAGGCGAAGTCCCGCGCGCTAGCGACCGACAACAGGTAAAGGCCGATATTGGTTGGTGAGGTCCTATGGGCCACCACCGACTCCGGCGATTCCTGGAAGTTGTCTGGCGGCAAGGCATTGTCGGCAGACGTGACGAAGTCCTCGAAGAAGCGCCATGTGCGTCTGGCGATCAGTCGCAAAGACCGGGCGTCCGCCTCGGCCAACGGACGCCGGCCCAACACCCGGGGCGAGAGGCTCGCCCAAAATGCCACCGCCGGAGAGGCGAACCAGGCGAGCGCAAACGCCAAGGCCAGGGGCCAGGTGTTGTGGCCCCAAATCCACGCCACGCTGATTGCTGCGGCGCCGGTCAGCACCGCGCCGCCCATCCGCTTGTATGAGCCGAGCACCCCCAAGCTGGAACCCGACGCTGCCTGGGCCGCCGGAACCCATTCGAGCAGGTGGCGGCGGGTCAGCGCGAGGCGGGTCAGGGTGCGGGCGATGGCGTCTCCCATCAGCCAGGCTTGGTCCGCTAGAAAGACGATCATCAGGCCGAGCTGGATAAGCGCGAGACGAACCTCCGTGCCCAGGGCGCGGAGATTACTGCGAAACGCCACGCCGGGCCGACGCGGGACGAGCCCGGCTATCACCGGGATTAGGGGCGGCAGGGCCATCGTCGACAGGATGAAGATCGTCCAGACCGCAGCGGCGTGGATGGGAAGGGCCCACCCAGCGACAAGCGCGATGACGATCGAGGGCGCAGAGAGCGAACGTCGAACATTGTCGAGCATCTTCCAGCGCCCGATGGCGGGAACGCCGCGTTGCGGCCGATCGGAGGACCCCTTCGGCCCGCGCCCAACGATCCATGGCAGAAGCTGCCAGTCGCCCCGGACCCAGCGATGGTGACGCTGGGAGGCGACCTCATAGCGAGCGGGAAACTCCTCCACGACTTCTACGTCCGAGGCAAGGCCAGCGCGGGCGAAAATCCCCTCGAACAAGTCGTGGCTGAGAAGGCTGGATTCGGGGACACGGCCCGCAAGCGCCGCCTCAAAGGCGTCCACATCGTAAATGCCCTTACCCGTGTAAGACCCTTCGCCGAACAGGTCCTGGTACACGTCGGAAACGGCGGCGGCGTAGGGATCGATGCCGGAAGCGCCGGAGAAGACACGAAGGAACAGCGAGCCCTCGCGCCCGACCGGAAGCGCGGGCGTCACCCTCGGCTGCAGCACGGCGTAGCCTTCGACGACCCGCCCCAGCTCAGCGTCGAAGCGCGGTCGATTGAGAGGATGGGCCATCTTGCCGATGAGTCGCCCGACGGTCTCGCGCGGGAGGCGTGTGTCCGAGTCGAGCGTGATGACGAAGCGGACGCTTGCTGGCACGACGGGCGGCGAGAGGAATGTCGTGTCCGAAGCGCCGCGAAGGAGCCTATTGAGTTCACAAAGTTTTCCGCGCTTACGCTCCCAACCGATCCAGCGCCTTTCGCCCTTGTTCCAGACCCGCCGCCGGTGCAGCAACAGGAAGCGCTCTCCGCCCGCAGCCGGCCCGTACCGCCGGTTCAGGCGGTCGATGCCTTCCTTAGCCGCCGCCAGCAGTTCTTCGTCGCCCTCTACGTGCTCGCTCGTCGCGTCGGTCCAGTCCGACAGCAGCGCAAAGTGGAGGTCCCCCGGGGGGCTCGCCAGATAGTGAACCTCCAGGCGCGCGACCAATTCCCCGACCTCCGGGAGCGAGGTTAGAAGAGTGGGCACGGCCACCAGTGTGCGGAGGTCCGCGCTGATCCCGCCACGTAACGCCATCGCCGGCAGCAGGGTGGCCCGAAATCCTTGGGTTACCACGTGGTTCACGATAGCGACGCCGACGTCCACCGCCGGGATCAGTCCTAAAACCGCAAGGACAAGTAGCCAAGTCGCGCCGAGGCCGCTTGCAGCCGCGATTGCAAGGGGAATGGCCAAGAGGCCGGCCGCGACCGCAGCGCCCGCGGCGACATAGCCTCCAATCCCCAACGCGCGATAAAATCGTCCAGGCCAAGCCTGGGCAGGCGGTCGAAAGCCGATCTCCGCTTCGAACCTGGCCCGGCCACCAGCGATCAGATAGTAGCCTGGGTCGGCCATCCGGGCGTCGCTCGTATCTTGGTCAATCTTGAGCGCTCGTGACGAAGCCGCCACGGCCCGATGCGCGACTTCAAGTTCGGTGAGATCGGAGCTGCGTGCGAGGTGCTCGACGGCGCTGCGGTAGAGATTTCGTGTCGGGAAATCCATGTCTCCAAAGGGGCTTCCGGCCTCAAACACCTCATCGACCAGGCTGACGCGCTCGAACTGCTCCGTCCAATCCACGTCAGAGATGAGACGCATGCTGGTGATGATGTTGCGCACTGTGACACTGCCGGACACTTGCCTCTGGTGCTCGTCGCGGACCACGGCGTCAGCGGTCGTTCCCGCTCGTCCCAGTTGCTCTTCGAGCCAGTCTAACGCCGGTGAGATGCTAGGATCCTGATCGCGCAGCCGCTGGACCAGTTGCACCAGAAAGGCGTCGGGGAAGGTCATTTTGGGATGCGACTGAAGCACAGCCGCAGCCGGTTCGGGCTCGCGGCCCCTGGCGCCCAGTAGTCGGTCGGCCAGCTCGTCCGCGCCCCGGCGACCGGCGCGGCTGTCCATGACCCGTTTGGCGATCCGTCTGAGGTTTTCGACAAGAACGATCCGGAGCGTGATGGAGACGGCCCACAGCTCGCCGATGGTCAGCGGCTGAACTTCCTGGTAAGCGCGGAGGTAGCGACGGAGGATCTCGGGATCGAAGAGACTGTCGGTATGGGCCACGAACGCCCAGGCCACCCCGAGCACCCGCGGATACCCCGCCAAGGGACCTCCCGCCAGTTTGGGTAGCTGCCGATAGTAGCCCGGCGGCAGATCGCCCCGGACTTCACGGATCTGCTTTTCGACAACATGGAAGTTGTCGATCAGCCATTCGGCTGCAGGCGTGATGGCGGCGCCCGCGTCGATTGCGTCGGAGACGTCACGGTAGGCTGACAGGAGCACAGCCTCGTTGTCGGCGAGCCGCTTCGCGAGCGAAGCGCCCTTCACCTCGCGAGGCGTCACGGCCTGCGCGGACGCTAGGCTTCTCGCGTGCTCCTCAAGCCGATCGACGCTGAAAAGCTCGGCGCGGATGGGGGCTCCGTCGTCCCAGGGTGGTCTCTGGCGAGCGCTCGTGAGCAAGCCTTGGAGCGGAGCGATCAAATCCGCCCCGCGGCGCAGCCGGCGCTCGCGCGAGGGAGCATTTGTCTCGTAACGCATGATGTTTCGGCCCTTTGCCGGGCTGGGAGTCATTCATGCACCACAGTCCTACCCAGCAACTGCGGCGTAGCGCTCCGGGCAAGCGGCTTAACTCAATCCGCGCCTAGTTTAGCGGCTCATGGTGGTCTGAGGACTCGACGATTACCTCAGTACGCTCGCCGTGACAGCCGATCGCATCGGCGATGCAGTTCGCCTCGCGAACGGCCAAGTCCCTGGACCAGAAGGGTGTTGACATGCCCTCACCCAGCCGAATGGCCCATCCGTGCTTCTCTTTGACGACGTTGAACGTGATCACGGCGCTGCACCTCGATTGCCTATCGTCAATGAACGCGCTGCATAAGAAAAGGCTGCTGCGGATGACCTCGGCCCAAGTGGGCATCGTGCCAGACTATCCGCTTTGATTCAGATCAATGGAATAGCGCCTGTGTGACTCGGAAGCTGCGGGGAGGACCCGCCTAGGTCCGCGGCTATCGGCGGTCGTGTCGCTCCGGGTTACCTACGCGAAGCGGCGTGCCATCGCCTTCCACGACGATCAAAATAGCGAGCTGAACAGACCGTGCCTCCTGCAATGCGGCGTCCACGGCCTCGCCCCGGACACACCCGACCTTAGCGACCCGGCAGCCCATCTCCTTCAACACAGCTTCCAGCTCGTTTTCGAAACCGAGTTCGTAACCGCCGTTCGACGCGTTGACGAGCGCGCCAATTCGTAGTGTTCGGACGCTGAGAGGCGTCAGGACCCTAGCGTGGAGCACCCCTTCTTCGTCCAAGTGTAGCTGAAGAGGGGAACCCATCCCCAATTGTGTCGGAAGGTAGCCAACTGAGGTGGCGCCGGAAATTCGGACAGTTGGCTAAGGTGGTTCGACCTCGATGAAGGACGGACTTTATGACTGGGAAGCGGCAGCGGTACTGGGCTGATTTCAAGGCCAAGGTCGCGTTGGAGGCGTTGAAGGGGGAGCTGACCCTGTCTCAGCTGGCGACGAAACACGGCGTCGATCAGACGATGATTACGGCGTGGCGCAAGCAGGCCATCGAGGGGCTTTCCGGGGTGTTCTCCGGCAAGGCCGAGGCGACCGAGGGCGCCCGGGAGGGCGAGATCGACAAGCTGCACGCCAAGATCGGCCAGCTGGTGTGGAGCGGGATTTTTTAGCCAAGGCCTTCGGTCGTTGAGCCTGGACCGGAGGCGACAGATGA
>NZ_JAFCSZ010000042.1:0-23034 GCF_049895765.1 Caulobacter sp. DWR1-3-2b1 | reverse complement strand
CCGGGGCTCAAGTGGCGCACGGCGCTCAGCGTGGCCTATGGCGCGGGCCTGCGGGCCGCGGAGGTCGTGGGCTTGAAGGTCGGCGACATCGACAGCCAGCGCAGGCGCATCCGGGTCGTTTAGGGCAAGGGACGGCGCGATCGTGACGCGCTGCTCTCGCCGCATCTGCTGGCCGCCCTGCGCAACTGGTGGAAGGTGGCGCGGCCGCCGGTGTGGCTGTTTCCCAACCGGCTGACCTCGTCAACGCGGTGACGCCGCGCTCGCTGAACCGCGCCTTCCACGCGGCGGTCAGGACGGCCGGGATCAACAAGCCAGTCTGCCTGCACACCCTACGCCACTGCCCAAAGTGCCAGGGGGCGGCGGCGCAGCGCTGGCTGGAGGCCCGCCAGGCCGAGCTGTTACCGCTGGCCTACTATCACGTGGTCTTCACCCTGCCGGCCCAGATCGGCGACATCGCCTTGCACAACAAGGCCGTGGTCTACGCAGCCCTGTTCAAGGCGGCGTCGGAGACGCTGCTGACCATCGCCGCCGATCCCAAGCACCTGGGCGCCCGTATCGGCCGGACCGCCGTCCTTCACACCTGGGGCTCGGCGCTCACCCACCATCCGCACGTCCATTGCATCGTTCCCGGCGGCGGCGACTGTTCCTGGAGAAGCTCGCCGCCGCCCACGCCGAGGGACGCCTGGCCTTCTTCGGCGACCTCGCCCGCCTGGCCGACCGCGCAGCCTTCGCCGCCCGCCTGGCCCCGCTGCGCCGCGCCGAGTGGGTGGTCTACGCCAAGCGGCCCTTCGCCGGACCCGAGTCCGTCCTGGCCTATCTGGCCCGCTACACCCACCGCGTCGCCATCTCCAGCAGCCGCCTGGTCGCCATGGACGACAGGGGTGTCACCTTCCGCTGGAAGGACTACCGCCAGGACGGACAGGCCCGCCGTAAGGAGATGACCCTGGCGCCCGGCGAGTTCATCCGCCGCTTCCTGATCCACGTCCTGCCCAGCGGATTCCACCGCATCCGCCACTACGGCCTTTTCGCCAACCCCGCCCGCGCCGCCAACCTGGTCAAGGCTAGCGCCCTGCTCCACGCGCCGCCGCCATCTCCGGTCGCCACCAACGCCGAGCCCCAGACCGACGCCAAGCCGCCGATCGCCTGCCCTTGCTGCGGCGGCCGCATGATCCTCGTCGAGATCTTCGAGCGCGCAGGCCCGCCACACAGCGCGCCGCTCAAATCCCCACAGGCTGCTACCGCCATCCCGCGGGTCAGACTTCGAGCTTTCTCAGACACCCGCCCTCGGGGTCAGCCCCGTCGCCGCGCCTGGCGGGCGTCCAAGAAACCTAAACAGGTGCAGAAGTTGATGCCGCTCCAGAAAGACAACCGTCAGGCCGGCGCCCAATCGGCAATGATTGCCGCCACCGAACACCGCCGGCGACGAGGCCAGGACCTTATTGTCCCCAATCATGCCTTCGCGCCTGCGTCGTAGATCACGGCGCGTCGGCCCGAGGCGCGCCAAACGATAACGCTGTATCCTTGTGGGCGTCGCCGGAGAAACCCTATCGGCGCAAGCGCGCGCAGCCAGGTTGAGAAGGATGCGGCCATTCGGTTGGCCCTCGCCTGCAGTTCCAGCATTCGCCGCGCGAATAAGCGCGCTTCCCCTGGTGTTCGATGCCAGCCACGCGGTCTTGGCTCATGATGCGGCGAGCCAAGGCCAAAAAGGCTTCGTCGATGATGATTGAGTGATCGAGTTACCGTCACATGATCGCTAGAGGGCCGGCGACCACCCCGTCCAGTTGCCGCCCGGCGAGGTCTGGGCGTTGGAATAGGTGACATTGTTGGCATCGACCACCCAGATCCGCACCATGCCGTCGTTCTGCTGGGCGGCGGCCACCGAGACCAGGTTGGGCGGCGAGGCGCCGTTCCAGACGCCCGACCAGGCCGACCAGGATCCGCCGGGCGTTTCCTGGAAGGTCGAGCGCAGCTGGCCGGAGGTGTCGATCCCCCACAGCTGGGCCCCGCGCGCACCGCCCTGCTGGGACGCGGCGACGGTGCGCAGCGGCGGCGGGTTGGACCAGCCGCCGGGCGACCAACCCGTCCAGTTGCCGCCCGGGGAGGCCTGGGCGTTGGAATAGAGCAAGTGGTTGGCGTCGACCACCCAGAGGCGGACCTTGCCGTCGTTCTGCTCGGCAGCGGCCAGGGAGACCAGACTGCCCGGCGAGGCGCCGTTCCAGACGCCCGACCAGGCCGACCAGGATCCGCCGGGCGTCTCCTGATAGGTCGAGCGCAGCTGGCCGGAGGTGTCGACGCCCCACAACTGGGCGCCGCGTGGCCCGCCCTGCTGCGACGCGGCGATGAGGCGCAGCGGCGGCGGATTGGACCAGCCGCCGGGCGACCAGCCCGTCCAGTTGCCGCCCGGCGCGGTCTGGGCGTTGGAATAGAGGACATTGCCGATGTCCACGGCCCAGAGCCGCACCTTGCCGTCGTTCTGCTGGGCGGCGGCCAGGGACCGCAGTTGACCCGGCGAGAGGCCATTCCAGACCTCCGACCACCCCGACCAGGGACCGCCGGCGCTGATCTGGAAGGTCGAGCGCAACTGGCCGGAGGTGTCGATCCCCCACAGCTGGGCGCCGCGCGGGCCGCCTTGCTGCGACGCGGCGATCGCGGCCAGGGGCGGCGCGCCGTTCCAGCCGTTGGACCCCACCTGGGCCGGAGCCGGTTCGACCGTCCAGTAGTCCCCTTCGGCGGCGATGGCGATCCATTCGGACTGCCACAACCGGGTGTCGCGCGTCAGGCGCTTGTCCTGGGCGTACAGGTTGGCGAGGTGGATCTGGTCGCCGAAGCGCAGGGGCTGGTCGGGGTTGGCCAGCTTCTGGACGATCCAAGTCTGCTTCTTGAGATTATCGCCGTCCAGGTACTCGTCGTAATAGTAGCAGTCGTGGGAGTCCGCCCAGTCGCCCAGGATGTTGTGCGCCCCGGAGGTCGACTCGCGCGACACTAGCAGGACCTGGCTGTTGTTGGCGATCTGGGCGGCCGGATCGGGCGCCGACGTCACGAAGGTCATCGGGGCCGGTTGGGCGCCGAGCGTCGGGAAGTAGGCGGCCACGCCCAGGTCGGCGCAGATTTCCGTCAGCGAGGTTGGGATCACCGACCCGCCGCCGGCGACTTTCATCGTGCAGTAGGCCGGGCTCAGATACTGGCCGTTCTGGTTCTTCAGGTTGAATGTGTCGCCGTAGTGAACCAGGTCGCCCGCTGCGCGCGGGGTGTCCAGGAAGGCCAGCGACGCGGCGTCCGAACGGGGCTGGTTCAGCGTCAGGACGCCGTCGAAGGTGGGCGCCGCGCTGGCCCGCGCGCCGAACTGCGCCACTAGGTCCTTGCGGCCGATCGCGTTCAGGGTGGTGGCGATGACAGAGGTGTGGTCGAAGGGCGTCTGGGTCGAGGACCGGAACACCGTGCCCTTCTGAACGTAGGGCGAGATCACGATCGTCGGCACCCTCGCGCCCAGGCGATCGAACTTGAAGCCGGCCGAATTCTTGTAGGGCGGCTGGCCGTTCGGCGCCCAGGGCGGCTGCACGGCGCCTGCCTGCATGTCGGCCGTCTGATGGTCGAACGAGCCGACGAACTCGTCGAAGGTGATCAGCAGGAGGGTCTTGTTCCAGGCCTCCCGGTTAGAGATCAGGCTGGTATAGACCTCCTTGACGAACTGCTCGCCCGCCAGGACGCTGCCGGGCGGGTGGTAGTCGTTGCCCAGCGCCGAAAACAAGTTCTCGTAGGTCGGGTTGTCGGTCGTGCTGTGGGCGATCGACCAGAACGGCTCGATATAGCTGAACTTCGGCAACTGGCCGGCGCGAGCCTTGCGGTGGAAGTCGTCCAGCTTCTGGAACTTCTGGGCGGCGTTGGGGACCTTGTCCTTGATCTGCGGGAACAGGCGCCAAGTGTAGCAGGAGTCCAGCTCGCCCGAGGTCAGATCCATCAGATATTTGACGTAGGGATCCAGCGCCACCAGCAGAGCGGCCACGGCGGCGGCCAGCAGGGGGCTGGCCACCAACAGCGCCAGCAGGGCGGTGCGGTATTCCAGGAGCGCCGAGATCTTCTGCGGCAGGTAGCTGGTCTGGTAGAACACGTTCCAGTCGACGCCGGCCGTCTGCAGGGCGTTGAAGATCGTCGGGGCGTCTACCCGGTCGTCGCCGATGGCCATGCCCAGGATCTTTTCCAGGGCCTTGGCCTGTGGGTCGGTCTCCAGGTCGCCGTTGTTGATCATCCCGTTGGAGGTGCCGCACATCAGGAACGAGCGATTGGGATTGGTCTGCGAGGGCACCGAGGCGTGCCAGGCGTCGCTGACGGCATAGTGCCGCGCCAGCTGATTCAGCACCGGCGCCTGGCCCTGGGTGAAGCTCTGCATGACCATCGGCGCCAGGCGGAGGATGTCGGCTTCGGCGACCTTGCGCTTCTGCAGGACCTCGACGAAATCCTCCAGCACGCCCTTCATCGTGACCGGTGCGCCTGGGGCGGGGCTGTTGGTCCCGTAGAACTGGGTCAGGACTTGGTCGAACTCTTCGCCAGGCGCGATGTCGGGGACACTGAAGCCCTGGACGCCGCGCGTGGGCTTGACGCTGAGCTTGCCGTTCAAGGCGGTGTTGACGAAGTCGTTCGGATTGATCGCCTGCAGCCCCCGGAAAGGCGCGCCGGTGGTCGTCGGGACGTAGGCTGCGGGCGAGTCCTTTTCGTAGAGCCACCCCAGCATACTGTCGAACGAGCGGTTCTCCAGCATGAGCACGACGATGTGTTCGATGTTCTGGATCGTCATGGCAATGCCCCCAGGTTGGCGTTCTCAAGACCGCTCAAGACGCGGCGGGAGGATGCTACCCTATAGAGAGTTATGTCAATATATCTACGATAAGGGGTATTTGTTGGTCGAGGGCGTTCGGCTTGGCGGACGGCGCGGTCGCCTTGACCCGGCACCCGGCCCGCGCGACACCCAGGCTCAGAGAATAGCTGGCCATTCTTCCTCGTCGGATCCGGTGGGCGCGAACACGCCTTGGCTTGGAAGATCGCCAGTCGCCCCTGTGCGCCGGCTGGTGGCCGCTGGTGGGTCTTGAATTAGCTCTGGAGGCCGGGTTGGCCGATCGTCTGAACGCCCTAAACGTTACTTCGGCGGCAGCGCCCAGGCGGCGCAGCTGGAGACCTCCAAGGCCTTCACTAAATATGGCCGATGTGCTGAGGCCTCCGACACGCAGCGGATCGGCCGTCGTCGCCGCACGAAGGTTCAGCCTTACTACCGAGTGAGCTGAAAGCTCGATCGGCTCTGAGGAGATCGCCAACCCGTCAAGCATTAGCGACCGACCGGCACGCGCCAATAGGGGCCCTTTGAGGTGGCGCCGGTTGTCCGTACATTTTGGCGGCTTGGCTAAGGTTGGTTCAGGTTCAGATTACGCCGCCAGTTTGTGCTCGAGGTTGGCCCTATCCGGGGCGAGCCCCGGATAGGGCGGCGCCTGGATTTGCCCATAGGCCTCGTCGGGGGTGGCCCCGGCAAGGGCCCAGTGGGGCCGGTTGGTGTTGTAGTAGCCGATCCACTTGGTCAGGCCGGCCCGCATCTCCGATCCGGTCTCGAAGGCGTGGATGTAGACGCACTCATATTTGAGGCTGCGCCAGAGCCGCTCGATGAAGACATTGTCCATCCAGCGGCCGCGGCCGTCCATGGAGACCCGCATGCCGGCGTCCTTCAGCACGTCGACGAAGCGAGGCGAGGTAAACTGGCTGCCCTGGTCGGTGTTGAAGATCTCTGGCGGCCCGTAACGGGCCAAGGCCTCCTCAAGGGCCTGGATGCAAAACTCGGCGTCCATGCTGTTGGAGAGCCGCCAGGACAGGACTTTCCTCCTCGCCCAGTCCATTACCGCCACCAGGTACAGGAAGCCCCGCCGCATCGGGATGTACGTGATGTCGGCGCACCAGACCTGATTGGGCTTGTCGATGGTCAGCCCGCGCAGCAGGTACTTGTAGGCCCGGTGTTCCGGGTGCGGGATCGTCATGCGCGGCTTCTGATAGATCGGCGCCAGGCCCATCCTGGCCATCAGCCTGCGCACCCGCATCCGGCCGACCATGTAGCCTTGGCGGCGTAGATGCCGGGCCATCTGGCGCGAGCCGTACCAGGGTGTCTCCGGAACGCCTCGTCGATCAGCCGCATCAGCGCCAGGTTCAGCGGGGTCTCGCCCGCCGGCTGATAGTAGAAAGCCGAGCGGCTGATCGACACCAGGGCGCACTGGCGCTGGATCGATAGCCGGGGATGCTCGGGCTCGATCATCTGTCGCCTCCGGTCCAGGCTCAACGACCGAAGGCCTTGGCTAAAAAATCCCGCTCCACACCAGCTGGCCGATCTTGGCGTGCAGCTTGTCGATCTCGCCCTCCCGGGCGCCCTCAATCGCCTCGGCCTTTTCGGAGAACACCCCGGAAAACCCCTCGATGGCCTGCTTGCGCCACGCCGCAATCATCGTCTGATCGACGCCGTGTTTCGTCGCCAGCTGAGACAGGGTCAGCTCCCCCTTCAACGCCTCCAACGCGACCTTGGCCTTGAAATCAGCCCAGTACCGCTTCCGCTTCCCAGTCATAAAGTCCGTCCTTCATCGAGGTCGAACCACCTTTGCCAACTGTCCGAATTTCCGGCGCCACCTCAGAGTCTATGCCGGATGAGAACCTTCCGCTCGCCACACCACGCCACCACATAATCACAAGACGGGTAGTGATCGACCATGCCGATGACCGTCGCAATCGCATCGTCGTCGTCGCTCAATTCGTGGGCTTCGAAGGCGGTAGAGGCGTGGTCATTACGGCATGGGTAGCCGTCCAGCTTCAGTTCTTCGAGTCAGCGCGCCGTGCTGGGCGGCTTGGGGCTCAGCGTCTGAACGTCCACTTCTGTTAGCGTGACGAACGCGGTGGTGTTTTCCTGCGGCGACACTTGCCTCAGAGTGGGTCTACCGACTCCGCGCCCTGCTTCCCGCGGGGGCTGGGGGGCGTAGGTAAGTCAGCAAGACTTGCCGCAAGATCGGCGTATCGGAACGGCTTCGTTAGCCTCGGAAGGTCGGGGGCGATGCCCTCTGCTTCCGCGTACCCTGAGATAATGAGCACCTGCATGTTTGGGTGGCTGCCCTGCAGCGCTCGCGCAAGCTCGGTCCCGGGCATGACGGGCATGAGGTGGTCGGTTACGAGCAGGTCGGGGCGAAGCCCCCGATCGACCAATCTTAGCGCTTCTTCCGCCGAGGCCGCCTCTACGACGGCATAGCCGAGCTCGATCAACATGTCCGCCGTGCTGAAGCGTACGTGGTCCTCGTCGTCAACGAGCAACACCGTGCCGGCGGCCTTCGGGATAGGCGACATATGGGCGGCAGACCCAGCCACACCGGGCGGCTCGGCGCATTGCGGGAGCCACAATTCGACGTTGGTCCCCACCCCTGGCGTACTATTGATCGTCAGCGCGCCGCCAAGTTGGGACGCGAGCCCGTGCACCATCGAAAGTCCCAGCCCGGTCCCCTTGCCGACGCCTTTGGTCGAGAAGAATGGCTCGACAGCGCGCTTGAGTGTCTCCTCGTCCATGCCCTCGCCGGTATCAGCGACCGACAGCTTTAAGTAACGCCCATGCGTCACGTTGGCCCGGTGCTGACGCCCGACGGTCTCGGCGTCTACCAAGATACGCAAGGTGCCGCCCTCCGGCATGGCGTCCCGCGCGTTAACAGCGAGGTTCAAAAGCGCCATTTCGAGTTGGTTCGGGTCGGCCTTCGCTGGCGGCAAGCCATCGGCCGCATCGACTACAATTTTGATCTGCGGACCTGTCGTGCTTGAGACAAGGTCTGCCATGCCTCGAACGAGCGCGGCCAGGTCGACACCGGTTGTCTGGAGTGGCTGGCGCCGCGCGAATGCGAGCAGTCGTTGGACCAAGGTCTTGGCGCGGTCGGCCGATTGGATCGCCCCTGCAATGAGGCGCTGTTCGCGTTCGCCGCCCACCCCTTTGCGCTGCAGCATGTCTAGTGAGCCGACAATGGGGGTGAGCAGGTTGTTGAAGTCGTGCGCGACGCCACCGGTCAGGCTGCCCATCGCCTCCATTTTCTGGCTTTGGCGAAGTTGCTCATGTGCAGCCTCCAACTGAGCCGTGCGCTCGGCGACCCGCTGCTCAAGCGTCTCATTGAGGGCGCGCGACACGGCGATCGCACGGTCGCGTTCTGCTTCAACCGCGCGACGTCCTTCCAGGTCGATAAGGACGCCCGGAAAGCTCAAAGGCGTACCGTCCGGCCCGTGATCTACGCGTCCGTTCGCCTCAATCCAGTAATATCGCCCATCGGCTCGGCGCACTCGATACTGACGGGCGTACGCACCACCTTTGATCGTCGCCGCTTCGATCGCCTCTGCCAAACCCGCCTTATCGTCAGGATGGACGGTCGCGAAGATGTCGGCGAGCGGTATCCCTTCTCTGCAACGAACAGAATCCAGCCCGAAAGCGCAAGCGAAAGGCTCGTCCGCTTTGAAGCAGTCGGTGGGTATGTCCCAGAACCAGGTTCCGATGATCGCACCAGCTGAAAGTGCGAGCTGCACACGCTGCGCGTCTACCCGCGCCACCGCCTCGCTCGCGCGCAACGCCGCGGCGGCGCGGCGTTCCTCGGTCACGTCGTTGGCGTTGTGGATGATGGCCTCGACTTGGCCATCCTCGCTGACCACCGCCGAGTTGATCGAGCTCCACCAGCGCTCCTCGAAGCTGCCATCTGGAGCCGCGACGTCATACTTCAAGCTTGGGAGTGTGTCCGATTGCCGAGTGGCGAGCACACGCTCCAGCGAGGCACGTAGGGTGCTCACACCTTTGATGGTTGGGTCGCCTGGGTTGTCGGGGAACGCCTCAAAAATACCACTTCCGAGTAGATCGCCGCGCTGACGTTTGGTGGCGGCGAGGTAGGCGTCGTTGACCTCTGCGATCGTAAAACGGGGCGCGTCGGGCTTAAGAATCAACAAGGGTGCGGGCGAGGCTTCGAACAGGCGCGTGAAGGCTTGGTCCGCATGGACCCGCGCCGTCACGTCGCTGTCCGCGCCGAACCACTCAACGATCTCGCCGGCGTTATCGAAAAGCGGAATTGCGCGCGAGAACGTCCAGCCTATCGTGCCGTCCGCGCGCCAAACGCGATACTCCAGTTCGAAGACGCCCTTGGTCCGGATCGCCCGTTCGATCGCCCCGAGGACGCGCGGCTGTTCGTCCGAAGGAACATAAGCTTCGATCCACTCGGCGGTGGGCTCTTTGGCATCGGCGATGAATCCCGCCCCATCGAGCCGGCGCAACTCGCACCAGTCCGGACTCATGCGGTAGACCGAAGCGGACCCTACAGTGGCCAAAGCGCGGAACCGAGCCTCACTTTCGCGTAGCTCCTGCTCCGCCGTGCGTCGTGCGATTGCCGCGCGAATGCGCTCGGCAAATTCGCGGACAAAGGCCACCTCCTCGTCGGCCCAAATGCGCGGCGTTGCCGAATGAACGAACATCTGTCCGACCGTACACCCTCCCTCCACCACCGGCATGTCGAGGTGGGCGCGGATGCCGAGCGCCTGGAAGGCGCCGGCGGATGCCGATGTGCGCGGGTCGGTTTCCACGTCAGTGTTCGCCACGGCTTCGCCTCGCCGCAGCTCGACGATGTAGGAGCCGTAGTCCGCGAACCGATGGACGCCGGCGAGGTCGTTAAAGCCGGGTGCGTACCAGTTCCGCTCAATGGCGATTGTGCCCGCGTCGGCGTTGACGGCGCCGTAGCCGACGCGCGCCGCGCCGAGCGCCACGCCCAATAGCTCGGACGCGGCGAACGAGAGGTCGGCGGTGTCCGCAACGTCGCGCAGGCGATCATCGAGCTGCAAGAGCGTTTCCCGGCGCCGTTCCGCGAGCGCGCGCTCAGTAGTCTCCGTCGCAGCAACGAAGATGCCGGCGATCTTCCCATCCTCGTCGCGCAGCGGCGTGTAGCTGAAGGTGAAGTAGCCAACGGGCACGCCGGGCCTTCCGGCGAGCGAGATCGGCAGGTCGGCGAAATGCTGCGCCTCGCCCGCCAACGTCTTCTCGACGATAGGGCGGAACTGCTCCTCGATCTCTGCCCACAGTTCGAAGAAAGGCAGGCCGATACAGGGATGCTTTGTGCCGACGATTGCCAGGTAGCCGTCGTTGTAGAGCGAGGTGAGCTCGGGTCCCCACGCAACGTAGATTGGCTGCGCAGCTCCGAGCATAAGCGATACTGCGGTTCGCAACGCCTGTGGCCAAGTCGAAGGATGGCTCAGCGGTGACGTCGACCAATCGTGCACGCGCAGCAGCGCGCCCATCTCGCCGCCGCCGGTCAGGAAAGCTTGGTTGTGCTCAGCTTTAGGCAACGCCGACACACCCTTCTCCCGCGTTCCGACTCTTCAAATCGGCAAATCAAACGATTGCAAGCAGAGCAAGCTGTAGACGACCGCGACCCACGCGTCACCGGCAACGTTTTTGGAAGCTTCAAGCGGACTTACGAGGGTCAGCCGTTAGTCGGAAACGGTCCTTCCGACGCCCCCTCGTCAACGTCCGCTTTCCACGGCAGGCTCAAATAGTGAACCGCTCCGGGTTTGCCGGAGGCCCCAACTCCTGAGAGTAAGGGGCTATCATGAGCAAGACGACGAACAAGTTTTCGCCTGCGGTTTGCGAGCGAGCGGCGCGGATGGTGCTGGATCACGAGCGGGATCGCGCCTCCCGCTGGGCGGCCGTGGTGTCGATAGCGGAGAAGATCGGCTGCGTGCCTCAGGCCCTTCACGAATGGGTCAAGAAGACGTAGGTCGATACCGGCAAGCGTGCCGGCGTGCCGGCGTGCCGGCGTGCCGGCGGATGTCGCCGAGAAGCTGAAGGCGCTGGAGCGAGAGAACCGCGAGTTGCGCCAGGCCAACGAGATTTTGCGCAAGGTATAAGCCTATTCTGCCCAGGCGGAGCTCGACCGCCCGTTCAAGCGATGATCGCCTTCATCGGTCCCGGATTTGATCCGGGATCACCGAGAGGCTCACGGGGTCGAGCCGATCTGCAAGGTTCTGCCGATCGCCCCGTCCACCTACCACGGGCGCGTCGCTCAGCAGCGCGATCCGGCCCGGCTGTCGGCTCGGGCGCGTCGGGATCAGGCGTTAAAGCCAGAGATCGCACGGGTGTTCGCCGAGAACTTCGCGGTCTGCGGCGTGCGCAAGGTCTGGCGGCAGATGAGGCGGGAGGGTTTGACCGTCGCCCGCTGCACGGTGGAGCGGCTGATGCGGGACATGGGCCTTCAGGGGGTGATCCGGGGCAAGCCGGTGCGCACAACCGTCAGCGACAAGGCCGCGCCGGCCGGCGCATCGGGCCGGCTTGATCCACCACAGCGACCGATTGAATCCGCCCAGTATGTCTCGATCAAGTACACCGAGCGTCTGGCGCAGGTCGAGATCGAGCCCTCTTTCGGCAGCGTCGGCGACAGCTATGACAACGCCTTGGCCGAGACCATCAACGGCCTGTACAAGGCCGAAGTCATCCATCGGCGTGGACCATGGCGAACCTTCGAGGCGGTCGAGTTCGCCACGCTGGAATGGGTCGACTGGTTCAACAACAGGCGGCTCTTGGAGCCCATCGGCAACATCCCGCCGGCGGAAGCCGAGGCCGCCTACTATGCCGCGCTCACCCAACAGGCTATGGCGGCGTGACTTAAATCAAACAGCCTCCGGCAAACCCGGAGCGGTTCACAACAGTCCGACGGGACCTTTGACCTCATCCAAAGCCACAAAGCGAAGTCAGAGGTCGATTTGATCCGACATCTCCAGCGCATCGTCCACTTCGATCCCTAGATAGTGCACGGTGCTTTCCAGTTTTCGATGGCCAAGCAGAAGTTGGCAGGTTCGAAGGTTGCCTGTTTTCTTGTAAATCAACGCCACCTCAGTTCTGCGCAGGCTGTGCGTGCCGTAGGCGCAGGGCTCCAGGTCGATCATCGCCACCCAGTGATTTACGAGCCGAGCATATTGTCGGGTCGTGATGTGCTCGCCTAGCGTCAGCCCCGTACAGGATGGTCTCGGTCACCCTCGTTCGGCCACCTGAAGTTCGTGTAGGTCATCATCACACTGAAATCGAGTGACTCAATTTGGCGCCACCAGCCGATGGGGATGAACAGGGCCTCGCCTGGGCCAATCACGACTTCGAGGGTGCGGACGGTCTTGCGCTTCGGGTAGGTCGAGGGATCGAGGCGCGGGTCGGCGAGGTTGCCGACGTCGCTGAATACGTGCCGGCTATTGTAGAGTTTTGGCGTTTCGGCCGGCGAGGCGAGGATCACCCGTTTTCGTCCGACAAGCTGCACAAGCAGGTTGTTGGTCAGGTCGTGGTGCAGCGGCGTAAAGGTTCCCTGTGACCCAATCCAGATCATGCCCGCAAGCTGACTTGCGGCACGGTCGAGGATCGTGTCGATTGAACCAAGGTCTGGCGCCAGCGGGGCCAAGGCCTGTGCATTAGCCCCCGCATTATAGGCGGTAAGGTGGGCGTCATTGCCCGCGCCCGAGACAGCTTGGTCGATGAATTGGTCGAACGGCATCCGCCGCTTGTGCGCACTCTTGTCCGGCTCGTAGCGGGCGTTGCTCTGCTGCGCGCCTTGGTATTCGATTTCCGCCCCGCCGATCAGGTCGCGTAGGTATCCAGGCGTCCACTTGCCAAGCGCCGGCCAGTCGTCAAAGGCATTACAGAGGACCACGGGCCGTCCGGGGGCGTAGAAATTGTCCAGAAATTGATCCGCCGTGAGGTGTTGGACGCGAAAGATGCCACTGGCGCGCACTGACAGCGCGCGCTGGCGCTCCTGGGTCTCGAACAGCCATTCGGACTTGGCGATCCGCCAGTCGCTCTCGACGGAAACGGGGGAATTCTGACCCGGGGGGCGATCCGGCGCCACGGCGGCGGATTTGGGCGATGGCAGCTGCCCGCCGGAAAACTCGCGCACATTCAGCCGCGCCTGATGATCGCTGATCGGACACCGCCCGTCGGGCATCAGCCCGCGATAATAGGATTTCTGCCATTTGTCGGCGGGCTTTTTGGGTGGGTTATCACGTGTATGCTGTTGGAACTCGTCGCGAGACCGTGACCATGCCTCGAAGGCGCTCTTGAGCTCTGGATCCTCATCGATGGGCACGATCCGTGGGGTGACGGATTGGATGACGTCGCGCTGGACGAGGAATATGTGGGCGATCGGCTCATCGCGCTCGAAGCGCACGCTGTGGTTAGGGCGGGTCAGGCGCCAGTTCATGGTGAAGGTGTAGGGCGCCCAATCGGTCTCGATGATGCCTGCGAGCGGCGCCACCCCGTCCTTGGCGACGTTAGGCGGGCCGCTGACGAAGAGGTTCCAGCCTGGCGGGGTGCGGAAAAGACCCTGGACATGGATAGTGAAGGAGCCGACCCCAAACAGGGCGACGGGCGCATCGTGGGCGGGTGTTCCCGGGTCTGGCCGCACGATGACGTCATCGACGGCGGGGCCGCCGTTCCATTCGACCCCGAAGCCGCAAGGGCTGAGAATCTCCCAGCCGTGGCTGTTCGCAATGTTCAAGGGCAGACAGCGATAGGGAAAGGATTCTGGGGCTTTATCCATCCACACGCGCTTGGCGGAGGCGGCCCGCAGGCGCGGCGCCCAGCCAGGGTACACGTAGCATTTCAGGTCCATCGAACCCTCAAACCCGCTGAGTGTAACTGACTGGCCGCCGCGGGGACCGCCACCTCCGGCCCCAAACCCGCCGTCACCTCCGAAACGCCGCCACGCCTGTCAGGCTCGTGGAAAAATCCGGGGCTGCGTGAAAGGCGTAGGCCAGCGCCGCGTTGCTAGCGCCCGTTCCTGCGAAGAAGCCCATGAAGGTGAAGATGCAGGCGGTGCAGGACCCGCCAACTGCCGTCCCTGACGCACTGGAAAAATACCCGTTTGTGAACACGCTGGGCGCCGCGATGCCGCCCGGCGACGACAGGACATAGCTGACGCCGTTATAGGTGGCGCCGAGTTCCAGGCCCATGCGTGCGGTGGCGAAATTCACCGCAATGGTTCCAGAGTTCAGCGTTCCAGGCGTGATGTCTCGTTGGTCGGTCGAGACAACTTTTGTTTGTCCCGCCAGCGAATAGGTCGCGGTCCCGGAGGTCGGGATTGTCGCGGTTGGAACGCCCCAGATGATCGGTGAACCTGCGTTCGCCGGTGTGGTTCCTGGGCTGGTCACGCCGCCATACTGTCCGCCCGCCCAGCGCGTCCAGCCAATGACGCCGTCAAGGCCGCCACTCTCGAAATTGCTCTGGGTGCCCCGGCCTTGCGGGCTATTGCCAGGACCAAACTGAATGCTCTCAAGGGCTCCACTGCTGCTGGAAACAATGGTGCTGTCGAGCGACAGTTGACTCGCCGCCGGATAGACGTAGGTCCGGAAAACCATTCCTGATCCTGACGGCGCCTGGGCGTTGCCATTCGGCGGTGTTGGAGTAGGCGTCGGCGTGGGGGTCGGCGTCGGAGTAGGCGTCGGGGTCGGGGTCGGAGTAGGCGTTGGTGTCGGCGTGGGTGTCGGAGTCGGTGTCGGGGTCGGTGTCGGCGTGGGTGTCGGAGTAGGCGTTGGTGTCGGTGTCGGCGTGGGTGTCGGAGTAGGCGTCGGCGTGGGTGTCGGAGTAGGCGTAGGCGTAGGCGTAGGCGTAGGCGTAGGCGTAGGCGTAGGCGTAGGCGTAGGCTTGCCCGGCCCGTAGGCTTCGACAAGGGCCGCGATTTGTTGCGGCGCCAGGAGGAAGCCGATGGTCCCCGCCAGGGCTTCTATGTCGGTGGCTACCTCGCCAACGCTGCGGCCGAGCGGTAGGGTGGCGAGGGCGGGATTGCTCTCGATCACCCCGTTCATGACGGCGTAATCCGGTAGCGAAAAGGCGCCGGCGGTCGGGGTTTGTTGCGCACCTGCGGCGAACAACGCTGTGGGCGCGGCCCCGGCGACACTCTGCAGTGCCTGACCGGATGCAAAGCTACCGCTGCCGATCTGGGCCGTACCGGACATGACCGTGCCGGTATAGCCTGCGCCAGTCGCGTTAAAGCCCGCAGCGCCGGTTAGCACAATGGACTGGCCGCCGACGCTGAAGCGGGCGGGGGCGCCGCCGGCCGCCACTCCGGTTACACCGCCGCGACGGATGTCGATGAGGCCGCCTGCGCCCACCGTGAACTCCGCAGGGCCGACGATGGAGAGGGTTCCACCGCCGTCGAGGTTGATCTGAACCACACCGCCCGGCGTGGCGATCACCTGGCCTGGCGTGAGTTCACCGGTGGGCCGTTGGCCGTTCTGGGCGGCCGCGTCAGACGCGAACAACACGCTGTTCGCCGCCTGGGCCGAATTGCACAGGGCGAGGGTGGAGACCCCAGCCAGGATCAAGGTGTGAAGGGCGGATTGTTTCAGGCGAGCCATGGTCATGATCCTCAGAATTCAGCCCGCACGGAAACCGAGGCGGTGACGCGGTCGTACTCGTAGAGGGCAATATTGCTGTTGTTCTTCGTATAGGTGAGCTGCGGCCTGAGCGTCAGTTTGGCTCTGCCGGCGGCTGCGAGCGGAATGCGTAGGCCAAAGGAGGCGTCAATCTGGCCGTCGTCTCGACGGACCAGAAAAAGCGGATCGGCGGCGCCATAGTTTCGAATCTCGCCCGACACCGTCGAGACTGCGGTCACCTCGCGCCATATCGGATATTCGAGGGCGAGCGAGACGCCGCCGAAGTCGTTCGCGAAGTGGCGGCCCGCAGGGTTAGCGACCCGTTCGCCGCCGTATTGGAGCGCGATCACGCCGGTCCGGGAGGCAAAGGTCAAGCCGACCGCCAACCGCTCGCCGTCGCGCAGTGCGTCGCCTGGATATCGAAGATCGAAATACTGGACGGAGGCCGACAGCGCGCCGCCGTGAAAGGCCGTCGTGTACTGCGCCGTCCCGCCGACGGAGGTGCGATACTGCTCTGTATCCAGCCAGAACCCCAGCGCTTGAACGGACAGCGATCCGACGGATCTATCAGCAAAGCTGTGCGCCCAGCCGGCCGTGCCGGTCAGCGTCCCGGTGTCGAAGACACTGGTGTCCGAATTCATCTTCGCGCTGCCGAGCAGGCTGCCGAAGACGCGGTTCTGGCGGTCGAAGCCGTGCTGGACGCTGATGCCGCCGACCAGTTGCCCGTAGACGTCGTCGGCTTCTGTCGCGCTTCCGCTGAGTGTCGCGGGGCCAAGGCCGGCAAATAGCGGGATTACCAGGGAAGTCTCAGCGGTCGCGGTGTTGATGTTGCTGTCATAGCCAACGCCGGCTTCGAAATAACCTGTGAGGCTGCTCCCCCCCCCAGCGATGTTGCGATCAAGCGAGCTGATGATCGAGGTTACGCGCTGGCGAACCGGATCGGGAATGGTTGGATCGCCAACGACGGTGTCAAACTCGCGCCGCGCTGTGTCGACATCGCCGGCCATGGCATAGGCGCGCGCCAGTTCGGCCCGGGCTCTGCCGTTGCCGGGCTGGCGCGCCAGCACCCGCTGAAACGCAAGGATCGCCTCTGCCGGCCTGCCCGAATCCGCCGCGGCCAGGCCGAGCGCGTAGTCAAAGTCGGGATCGCCCGCGCGGCTCTTCGTTAGGGGGGCCAGGAGTTTGTACGCTTCGGCGGGTCGTCCGTCCTGAGTCAGGGCGACCGCCTGACTCGGGACACTATCTATAGCCGTCGACAGCGCCGGTGATTGAGCCTGTGCGAGGCCCGGCATCCCGGCGGCTAGGGCCAGACTGATCAACGGCCACACCGGCGCCAAGCGCCCCTTATGCTTCTTGTACGACTTCACCAGCTTCCCCTTTTCGATAGGGTGCTTTGCCATGACCTGAGAGGTCCAAACATACCCTCTTCAGGGGGGTGGCGGGCGCCGGATGCCCTCAGGTCAGGCCTCGACGGGCGGCCTCGGTGGCGGCTTCCGCCCGGGAGCAGATGTCGAGTTTCCGGTAGATGGCCTTGACGTGCCCCGACACGGTCAGGCCGGAAATCTCCAGCGCCCGGCCTGTCTCCGTCACGGTCAACCCGCGTCCGATCATGCGCAGGACGTCCACCTCGCGCGGCGTAAGGTCGGCTCGGGGCGCATCTGTGGAATTTCCGGTCACGAGACGGGCGTGTTGTCGGAAGAGAGACAGCACTTGGTCGGCCCTGGCGGAAGACTCAAGACCGCGCCGCCGGAATGGCGGGTGGCGTTGGTGACTAACTCCCGAATTGCCGAGCTCACATTCTTCGCGAACGCATAGTCCAGTTGGGGATCGACGGGGAATGGCTCGGCCGGCCAGTGCAAAGTCAGACCCACAGCGGCTACCCGTTCGGCGCTTTCCTGTGGCAGGGAGGCCAGGCAGGCGACCAGAGCCATACGCTCCCCGATCAGCCCGCCTATGATCAGGCGCATGTCGGCAAGAGCTGCGCGGACCGCGCCGGTGTCGCTGCGGTGCAGGCTGGACAACAGGCGTGCGGCGACATCGTCATGCAGACCGCGCGCGATACGCTCACGTTCTTCCCGAACGCCGCGATCGTAAGCGTCGCGATCCTCATCTACTGCGGCGCAAAGAGGGGCGAATTCCTGAGCAACCCGCAGGTCGTCGCGGCCGAACAGGCTGCGCCCGCCGCAGCTCGGCAAAAACCCCCGGCAGGTAGTTAGAGCTTCGCTTTGGGGCTAACGTCGGCGGTCCGCCGACAAGGCGACCTTCCGAAGGTCCGAGAAAGTCAGGAATTGCCGTTCGCGAGATCCACGTCGCTAGGGCCTTGGCGCTGCCAAAAAGCGGACGTTGCCAAGGTCAGAGAAGAGTCAGGAATTGCCGAGACGCTCTGCCGATTCATCCAAAACCTCTGTCCGCAATAACCGTCCGGAGGATAGCCGCCGCGACAGCGCCTCAAGAAATCCCGCGTAGCGTTCCTGGCCTTTCGCGTTTTGTGCCTTCTGGTCCCCAGCGCCCAAGCTCGGCGTGGCCGTCAGCCAAGCCTTCACGAACAGGGCGATGGCCTCGTTCGAAATCGTGACATCCCGTTCGAGACGATTCAAGTCCCTGCCGATGCGATCCAGGCGCCGAACCACGGCGGCCTCCGCCGCCTCATCACCGTCGGGCGACAAATAGGCGGCGACGGCTGCCTGCATGATCTCGGACTTCGACCGCTTCATGCGCAGCGCCGCGGCGTCCAGGGCCAGTGAAAGATCGCGCGACAGGAAGACTTTGGTCTGGACCTTCATGGCGCCCTCACAACGGAATGCCGTCATCGGGGTCGAGTGCCGCCACGCGGGCCGCGGCCCTGAACCGTCGGGCCTGTTCTGCCTGCAGGGACTCGTCGGCGTCCACTTCCAGCTCCAGCCAAGCCTCAGGCGCGATGGGCGGCGGCGGCGGCGTCCCGACAGGTGCTTCAAACTCAGGTTCGATTCGATGCCCGCCCTCGTCGGCGAGCTCGCCAGGTCTGCCCTGCGGAGCGGTCCCGGCGCCGATCACCGAGGACCATTCCGACGGCGTGTCGGGCGACAAGGGTGGCAGTTTACTCTGTGGGTCCGCCACGCGGCCAGCCAGCTCCCTATCCATGTAGTAGCGGACCTTGGTCGCGCGGATGGGCGGCACGCCGGACACTTGCACCAGCGCCTCGTCCGCCGGAAGCTGCATGACCACGGCCGATGGCTTGGGGACGGCCGAGATCATGCGCGAGGCAGGGGTCAGCAAGACCGCCGTCTGGCGCTGGCAGGCGCGGTTCATGGAGGCCAGGGTCGAAGGCCTGCTGCGCGACAAGACGCGGCCCCCGGGCACGCCGCGCCTTGGCGACGAGGTGGCTCATCGGGCGGTGGCCCTGACCTTGGGCGAGCCGCCCGGCGAGACCACCCATTGGACCGGCCGAGTGATGGCCAAGGTGGCGGGCGTGGGCCTGACCTCGGTGCAGCGGATCTGGTAAGCCCATGGCCTGGCCCCGCATCGCATCCGCACCTTCAAGCTGTCCAATGATCCCAAGTTCGCCGCCAAGGTTCGCGACATCGTCGGTCTCCATGTCGATCCCCCCGCCCACGCCGTGGTGCTCAGCGTCGATGAGAAGTCGCAGATCCAGGCCCTGGACCGAACCCAGCCGGGGCTGCCGATGAAGAAGGGCCGGGCCGGAACCATGACCCACGATTACAAGCGCCATGGCACGACCACCCTGTTCGCCGCCTTCGACGTGCTCGAAGGCAAGGTCATCGGTCGCTGCATGCAGCGCCACCGGCATCAGGAGTTCATCCGCTTTCTCAACGCCGTCGAGCGCGAGGTTCAAGCTGGCAAGGCGATCCACGCCATCCTCGACAACTACGCCACCCACAAGCATCCCAAGGTGGTCGCGTGGCTGGGGCGCCATCCGCGCTGGACCTTCCACTTCACCCCCACCTCGGCCAGTTGGCTCAACGCCGTCGAGGGTTTCTTCGCGGTCCTCGCCAAGCGCCGCCTCAAGCGCGGAGTCTTCAAGGGCGTCGTCGATCTCCAGGCCGCCATCAACCGCTTCGTCGTTGATCACAACCAGCAGCCAAAGCCATTCGTCTGGACCGCCGACCCCAACAAGACCATCGCCGCCGCCGCCCGTGGGCACCAAACGTTGGAATCAATCCACTAGGACGATGGCTAGCGGCGACAAGCTAGTGGTGAGATTCAGTCGCTTGGAACCCGCCTAAATCCTTCTCGGGAAAGGGATCGAGCGATTTCCAGAGGGACTCAAGCGTCGCGTCCTATCCACTAGGGCGTCGGACGGACCGATCCAATCGTTCCGTCGCGATTGGATTGCAGGTGGTGCGTGACGCGCCTTGTCAATTGAGTGAGCTCAACGAGCTACTGACTGGATCAGGCTCCAGCGCAGTCCAAGATCCAGTTGCGGCTTCAACATCACTACTGTATCGAACCACCCTCTTCGCCAACGCCTTCTTGCGTTGACCCCGGATGGCCCGGTGGCGGAGTGGTTACGCAGCGGATTGCAAATCCGTGCACCCCGGTTCGATTCCGGGCGATGGTGTCTTTCGGAAAGCACGAACCGCCATAGCCGGGTCCGGCATTGAGGAACTTGCCGCCGATGCGTTTGTCCAGGCCGATACCCTTGGCCACCTGCTGAACGTCGGCCCCGACTTTTTCGCAGAGGTCGGCCATCTCGTTGATGAAGGTGATCTTCATCGCGAGGAACGCGTTGGCCGCGTACTTGATCAGTTCGCTGGTGCGACGGCCGGTGAAGACGATCGGCGTCTCGTTCAGGCTCAGCGGCCGATAGAGCTCGCGCATCACCGCCTAGGCGCGCTCGTCCTCGGTGCCGACCACGACGCGGTCGGGACGCTTGAAGTCCTCGATGGCCGCCCCTTCGCGCAGGAACTCGGGGTTGGAGACCACCGCGAACTGGGCGTCAGGCCGCACGCGCTTTATGATTGCCTCGACTTCGTCGCCGGTGCCGACCGGCACGGTCGACTTGGTGACGATCACCGTGAAGCCGTCGATCAGGCCGGCGATTTCTTCGGCGGCGGCGTAGACGTAGGACAGGTCCGCATGGCCGTCGCCGCGACGGGTGGGCGTTCCCACGGCGATGAACACCGCGTCGGCGTTCTTGATCGCCTCAGCGCCTTCTAGCGTGAAGAACAGCCGGCCCTCGCGGACGTTGCGGGCGACAAGGTCGTCCAGACCGGGCTCGAAGATCGGGATCTCGCCCTTCTCAAGCCGCTCGATCTTGCTGGGATCCTTGTCGATGCACGTCACCACGTGACCGAAGTCGGCGAAACACGCCCCAGACACCAGGCCCACATAACCCGTGCCAATCATCGCTACGCGCATAAATCCCCCACAGGTGCGCTCCCGCCCAATAGATGCGGGACAAAACAGTCAGCGGGTAGTCGCGCACTCTCAGAGTTAATGCAACATTGAAGGATGCTTAACGGCGGAAGGAGCACACGCGGTTTTCCGCGATGCTCAATTCATCAGCGCTTTTTCACACAACACTCACAATCGAGTTTTGTTCGAAGGTGGGCTGAAGGAGTGATGCTTTCCAAAGTGCTTCCTCAGTCAGTGACTTCTGCCTTGGCTGCGCTATTCATTGTATGAGTAGGGAGGGCTCGCTTCGGTGCGAGCTTTTCCTCGGACTGCGTACCGCGTCGCATGCGACGCCAAGCCGTCCCTGGAAGTCCCGGAATAGTCCAGAAAGCGCCAGGATTGCGGTAGAATTATCTAAAAAGATCAATTATTTCAATTACTTACATGCTTCATTCCTAATGCGAAGGTCAGGGGTTCGAGTCCCTTCCGGGCGGTCAATTAAACCGCAAAGCACTGCTCTATCGCGTAACCTTGCCATAGGCGTTGATCGCGGCCGCCATTTCGGGACTGGCCTCCACGGTCGCGGGCGCTTCTACTGCGGAGCTTCCAGCAAGACGCGCCTGCGCTTCGGCGGAGAGCGTGATCGTGTCGCGAGGTGAACTCGACGCCGCCTGGACCTTGTCAAGGTCGGCCTGAAGCCGGGCGCGAAAGTCGGCGACCGAGCTAGGGCCGCTGCCATCCTGAATGCCGACCCGCAGCGAGCCTATGATCGCTTGGTCTGTTTCCGACAGCCCATCGAAAGCGTCGAGGGCCTGTCGCTGCGGCGCTGGTGGAACAGCGTCCGCCCCCGCCCAGGCCGCGCGGGTGAAAGTGTTGAGCGCAGACTGGATCGTCTTTGCAAAGGGTGACTCTGTCAGCGCCTGTGTCAGGCTCAAGCGCTCGCCGTGTGCCGCTACGTGCCAACGGTTAGCCAGGGCGTGGTAGGCGCCAAGTTGCTGGTCGAGGCCGACATAGCCGCTCGTGTCGTTCATCGCAGCGGCCGCCGCCGCCACGCCGCCGGGGTAGGCGATTGTGGACTGAGCGGGGTCCGAGCCTGGAATCTGCGATATCAGCATCCTGCAGACAAGCCTCTCAGGCGACGATGAAGGCCGAGTGAAGGAGCGCTGCCGTTGGCGCTCCGAGCCCAACACCTTTGGCCTGCGGCGCCGGATGGCGACACGGCCCCGAAGGCTGTCGAATGGAGTGGGTCATCTTGGGGGATCGGGCGCTTCGACGTCTCTAGCCGCCGATCAACCAATCTCCGCTCAGGGCGGAGATATTCACCCCCGCCAAGATGATCTGGTCTCCGCCGCCCAGGTCGATGATGGCGTCTGTTCCGCTCTGATAGACGCTGTGGATCTGGCCAACGTCCAACTGGATGCGGTCGCCTTGGGCGCGGTTGAAATCGGTGACCAGATCCAGGCCAGCGCCCGCGAAGCTGTAGAAGATGTCGCTGCCCGCGCCGCCCGTGATGTTGTCGCCGCCGCGGTCGCCCGACAGCCAGTCGTCGCCGGCGTCTCCCGACAACACATCGTCGCCCTGCCCGCCGCGGACGATATCGGCGCCTGCGCCCCCATAGACGACGTCATTGCCGATATTGCCGTAGACGAAGTCGTCGCCGTCGTCGCCAAACACCTGGTCGGCGCTCTTCCCGCCATGCACCCAATCTGCCCCCGCCCCGCCACGGACGGTATCGTTGCCGCTGTTTCCGTTGATCCGATCGAAACCATCGCCCCCGGTGATCAAGTCATTGCCATCATTGCCATCGAGACGATCATCGCCAGCCAGGCCGTCGAGGCTGTCGTCCATCTGCCCTCCGAGAAGCGTGTCGGCGCCTATGCCGCCTACCAGAACCGAAGGGGCCAGATTGGACCCCTGCAGATTGACGACCGTCGGCGTCAATGTTGCGGGCGGGGTCGAAATGATCGGCGCCGCCGTTACCGGAAGCGACGGGGCAACCGGGGCCTGGACCGGGGGCACCGTCGGCGCCGGGCTTGATCCAAACAACTGACCCGCTGTCAGGCCATGGGGGGAGACGCCGTCGAGGGTGACGACCGTCGCGGCCCAGGGGTTGCCCGCGCCTTTGCCGTCGATGTCGAAGAGCAGCTTGGAGCCGCCGTGGCCGTCCGAGACGATGCTGAGGTAGCCGTCGGCGACGAGGTTGGAGCCCGTATAGCCGCTGGCGGCGATCAGGCCGGAGAAGTCCAGCTTGTCGACGCCGACGGTGAAGTCGGTGAT
>NZ_JAFCSZ010000041.1:0-23480 GCF_049895765.1 Caulobacter sp. DWR1-3-2b1 | reverse complement strand
GCCAGCGCCAGCAGGCGCCGCACCTGATCTGGATCCTTGGCCCGCGCCGCCAGCCGACGGGTCCGCGCGGCGTCATAATCGACTCGAAGCTTGATGGCAGACATCCACAATCTCCCTTGTAACCACGAGAGTGAATCACTGTTCGGCCCGTCAGGGAATCCTGGCGGAGTCAGAGCTAGGGGCTTTTGGTATTAGTATTGGGTCATGGCCAACTTCGCCCAGATCATGATCGAGGTGAAACCCGTCGGGGTCGTCTGGATCCTTGAGTGCGATGGGATTCTGGAAATCCAGCTGTTCAAAACGGGCGGTGAGGCCGAGCGCAGCGCCGTTCGACTGGCCACAGCCCCCACCAGCCTGGGCTGGTGCGCCAGGGTGGTGATTCATGACCTAACCGGCGTGATCGCCGGTCAGGTCGAAGTCACTCTTGATAAGGATCGTCAGGTCCGCTGGCTGCAGACCATCCACTAGGCACGGACCCTGTCCCTGGCCACAACCGCTGTGGTCGCGTCGTAGTCCAAAGGTGGGGCGGCGTTGTGCTCGCCGTCGCTCTCTGCGGCTTCTTCGACGGCATCCTGCTGGATCAGATCCTGCAATGGCATCATCTGCTCAGCCTCGTGCCTGGACCGCCCTACTCGCTAGAGCCCTTTCCGACCTGATGGCTTCATCAGGGTCGGGCGAAAATGGCTATAAATCAGGAGTTTAGAGCATTTTTCGATCCGATAACCGTTTCACACTTATCGGAAAATGCTCTAGGATCGCTGGCTGGGGGCTCTACCGCCATGGCGCGCTGCTTGTCAGTTCCGCCGGGCCGTCGGGCTGCGCGGCGTGGACGGCGCCATCCTGATGCGCCTGCCACCGGCCAGGGAAGCCGCAGGCAGTTGGCCGCTGTTCGCGTCAGGTCAAGCTGCAGTGGCGGCCAACGCGGCCAGCACGGCGGTGCAATTGAGCGGCTTGGAATGACGCGCGACGTGAGCGTAGGCAGCGGGAAGCACGTCGCTGTCGTAGCCCGTGCGGAAGATGAATGGGACGTCGAGCGCCAGGAGCGCGTCGGCCACAGGAAAAACCTTCTCGCCGCGCAGGTTGATGTCGAGCACAGCGCGGTCGAGCCGCGGACCATGCGCCTGGATCAGGGTAAGCGCATCTTGCACGGTCGGCGCGGGTCCGATCACCTCGGCGCCGCCGTCCTCCAGCCGCACGTCATGTCGGCGGCCACGGCGTATTCGTCTTCAACGACGAGTACGCATACGGCCTCGAGCGGGCGTTCCTGTACGTCGGTCAAGGCTTGGGCGCTCCCGGCGCAGCCTTCACCGGGACGACAATAACGCAGTGAACGCCTTGCGGGGTAAAGGTCAGCGCTGTCTTCGCGCCAAGTTGATAGGGCAGGGCGCGCTCGATCAGTTCGCGTCCATAGCCTTGACGGGTCGGCGTCGCGAACGGCATCGAAACACCGGTCTCGCGCCAGTCCAGCGTCACTTCTGGCCGCTCGGGTTCCCCGTCCAAGGACCAGATGACCGACAGGCGGCCCTCGGGATGCGCCAGAGCTCCGTACTTCAGGGCGTTCGTGGCCAGTTCATGCACACCCAAGCCAAGCGCCTGGGCCGAGATCGCGGGCAGGGCCACGGCTGGACCCTCCATAATGATCCGGTCACTTTGCAAGGCCTCATTGGCATGCGCCGCCAACTCCCCCTCGATCAGCCCGCGCAGTTCGATGTCCTGCTGATCGACCCGGGCCAGGAGGCTTTGCACGCGGCTGAGCGCGCGCAGTCTGTTTTCGAATTCCGGCTTGAACGCCTTCAGGGAGGGACTGTTGCGCATGGTCTGGCTGGCGATCGCCTGAACCACCGCCAGGAGATTGCGCGTGCGGTGCTGCAACTCGGCCATCATCACCTGCTGGCGATCCTTGAGGCCGCGAAGATCGTGGATGTCGGTCATCGTGCCCACCCAGTCGCCTGGAGGGCTCGGCGCCTCCATGGGGCGTGCGCGTGTCTGGTGCCAGCGATACTCGCCGTCCGACGCGCGCCGGACACGGTGCTCGAAATAGTATTCGCCCGTCCGCTCGGCTTCATCCCAAGCCGCGAGGGTGGGCTCGCGATCTTCGGGGTGGAGCGCGTCCAGCCAACCCAGAATCAGGCTGTCATCGAAGCTCTGGCCGGCGAATTCAATCCACTGGGGACTGGGCCAGGTGCGCTCGCCGTTCGGCCGGGTTTTGAACACCAGTTGAGGAATGTTTGTCGCCAGCACCCGGAAGCGCTCCTCGCTTTGACGGATCTGGTCCTCGGCGGCGTGCTGCTCGCCGCGATCGCGACTGATCTTGACGAAACCGCTTGCGTCGCTGAGCGGCATCATCAAACCCGAGGCCCAGAAGACCGAGCCGTTCTTGCACTGATGCCATCGCTCGTCGATGGCTCGACCGTTCTGCTCGGCCATGCTTTGCTCGCGTTCCGGCGCGCCGACGTCACGGTCTTCAGGCGTGAAGATTACGTCGGCGGGCGAGCCGAGCATCTCGTCAGGCCTGAAGCCGAACTGACGCTCCGCGCCGATGTTCCAGCTGGTGACCAGGCGATTCCGATCGATCGTGAAGATCGCGAAGTCGTGCGAGCTTTCCACGATAAGGCGCAGCAACTCTGCGCTCGGGGTGTCCGATATCGTGCCCACGGGCGACGCCTCATCTCTCAAGGCCCACGCGCGAGATCATGCGGCGGGGCTCAGCCTCAACCGCCCCCATGTCCGCCGGTTCCCCAGCTCCGGTCTAAATACCAAATGATATTGTCAAAACTTTCTGGGAATTACAGTGAAATAGCGAAAAGACAATGAAATCTTCTTTAAGGGAGTTTCTCCTCGTAGATATTGTGTCTCTAAATATTTGAGAGACATTTGATTGTTCGTCCGTGGTTTTACCGTCAGGGAAAGTAGCGGCCAAGGCGACCGGCAAAGAACTGGCGGGCCCTGATCGCGGCTCGGCGCTCGCCAGATGCGCCGCAAAAGCCGAACGGCGTTACCGACCATTTGATGGGCGCAGGCAGTTCAAACAGCGGGAAATGCAACTTCAACCGACCCGCCGCACTAATCTTGCGCCGCCGCCGAAGCGACGGCCTGCGAGCCTCGTCCCCATCTTCGGCGGAGCAAGGCCCCGGCGTCCCCTGCGCCGGGGCCACCCCCATGGCGGCCAGACCCGCCGCGCCCCCTGAAGGACATGACTGGCGGCCATGGCCCGGAGAAATGCATCGACGCCGTCGGCGCCGAGGCCCACGGCCCCACCCCAATGCTCGAGCTGATCGACCGCGCCCAGACCGCGTTGAAGCTGGAGACCGAGCGGCCCGTGGCGTTGCGCGAGGCGATCATGGCCTGCAAGGCGGACGGCGCGGTCTCGGTTCCCGGCGTCTATGTAGGCCTTTCGAACATGATCCCGATGGGCGCGATGATGAACAAGGGCCTGACCCTGCGCACCGGTCAGACGCATGTCCGGCGCTGGGCCGACGATCTGCTGCGCCGGATCGAGGAGGGTCAGATCGATCCGACCTTCGTAGTCACCCATACCGCGCCGCTCGGACGCGGGCCTGAACTGTACAAGACGTTCCGCGACAAGAAGGACGGTTGCGTGAAGGTCGTGCTCAAGCCCTGACACCCGAGAAGAACCGGATGCGGTTCACGCCAGCGGTCCTGTGGCGCGGGGCTCGTCGTGTTCAGCCGGCGCGAAACTCGCAGATCTCCGCCAAGGCCGAGCGATCCTGCAGGATCGCCGAGCCTCCGTGCAGCTCGACCAGCCCTTCACGCCGCAACTGTTGCAGGGTCCGGTTGACGTGGACAAGGCTAAGGCCCAGCGCGTCCGCGAGGATTTCCTGCTTTACGGGCAGACGAAAGCTGTCGCCGTAGGTCTCGCCGACCTCAGCCAGGCGCGCATGAAGCTCCAGGAGCAGATGCGCGCAGCGCTCGTACGCGGTTTGCCGGCCCAGGCGCACAACCTGGTTGATCAACCGCGTCTGCTGCTGATCCGAAGCGATGGCCAGGGCGCGACTGAGGCCGGGTGACCCCGTGATCTGGCCGATGAGCGATGGTCGGACCCGCTGGACCCTCACGGGAGTCACGGCGACGACCCTGGTGCTCTCGCGCGACTGGGTGAGCAGATCAAACCCCACCGCGTCGCCAGGAAGCAGGAACGCCACCATCTGGCGGCGCCCGTCGTCGAGCTCCCGGACCAGACACGCCCATCCAGACAGCATGAAAAAAGGCGGCGCGCCCGGTCGTGACGGATGCAGCACGTCGTTGGTTTGATAACTGTCGGGAGCGTGCAGCGCCGTGTCCAGACGCGCGATCTCGACGTCTTGCACGCCGTAGGCCAGTAGTCGGCGCGTGAAGCTTCGCACTCTAGAGATTGGCACGAAACCTGACTCGGCGCTCAGCATGACGGACTCGTTTGGTGATCGTCACGGCGAAACCAGCAACGCCGGACGCAGTAATTTTCGAAACCTAGTCTACTCATGCTCGCTACAACACTGAGCGGGCCTCGTCCCAAATACACCTTGTTCCGACGCCAGAGCTGGGTCGAGTCGGAATGACAAGGCCGCGTTGCTTTTTTCCGTGAAACGGAATGCTATACTGGGCCGAAGGAAGCGAGGAACAATGGCAGCGCTTTTGGGAGCGATGAACCGCCCGGGCGAAGACCGCTTGTTCTCAATGGCTTGGGAACAGACGCCCCTCGGACCGCTCGATCGCTGGCCAGGCAGCCTGCGCGCCGCCGTCGACCTGATGCTCGGCGTTGGCGCGCCGGGCGCGCTGTTCATTGGTTCTCAGCTGGTGCAGATGCACAACCTCGCCTTCGACACCCTCTATCGCGATGGGTCCGCTGCGTCCTACGCACTGGGCCGATCTCTCAAGGGGGACGATCCAGACGGGAGCTTGGCCGAGGCCGCCGTCAGGGTGTTCACCGGACATAGCGTCGTGCTGGCAGGCCAGGCCTGGATGATCGGCGCGTCGGCCGGCGAGCCTGCATTCAGCCTGTCCTGCGCCCCGGTGCGAGACGAGGCCGGGCAGGTGAGCGCCATGCTCGTGCTGGCCTTCCCCACCAGTCCGGCCAAGTCGGACTCCGGCCCGCACATTACCGAGTTGCAGCACCGCATGCGCAACCTTCTGGCGGTGGTGAGGTCCCTGGTCGCGCGCAGCGCCGAAACCAGCGACACGGTTGAAGACCTGGCCGCCCATCTGGACGGCCGCATCGCCGCTGTGGCCCGCGTCCATGGCGTGTTTCTGCGCAATCCCCAGGCGGGGGTCGATCTGGAAGGGTTGATCCGCGACGAGCTGCTGACCCAAAGCGCCGATGACGACCGGCTTAACCTTGGCGGACCGGAGATCATCCTGCCGCCCAAGGCGGCAGAGTTGATGACGCTGGCGATCCATGAGCTGGCGACCAACGCCACGAAATTCGGCGCGCTGTCGCAAGCTTCAGGAAAACTCGAGATCGCCTGGTGTCTGACGGACACCGGCTCGTCAGGGCGCCGTTTCGAACTGGTCTGGACGGAAACGGGCGTCGCCATCGCCAGAGGGGCTCCACGCCGGGAAGGTTTCGGGACAAACCTTCTCAAACGTCGACTACCCTACGAACTGGATGGTGAAGCCGACATAGTGTTTCGCCCCGGTGGCTTGGTTTGCCAGATTGCTTTCCCGTTTGCGCCTGCCCACGCGACGGAGGCCGCGGCTGTGTTCGGCGTGACGAAGGCGGCAGGGGACGACGCATGACGATTTCACAGAAACTGGCTGGCCTGGATGTGCTGCTGGTCGAGGACGACTACTATCTGGCCGATGACACCAAGCGGGTCCTGACGGCCGCCGGCGCAAATGTGGCCGGTCCCTATGCGCGTGTCGCCGAAAGCCTTTCAAGGGTCGCTCAAGGCCGCGTCGATTGCGGCGTTCTCGACATCAATCTTGGCGAGGGGCCTTCGTTCCTCACCGCTCGCGCGCTGCGGCAGCGCGATATCCCCTTCGTTTTCGTCACCGGTTACGGACGAGAGATTCTGCCAGACGATTTCGGCGATGTGGAGCTGCTGGAAAAGCCGGTGGATGCCCGGGCCCTGATCGACGCGGTCGTCAGAGCTTGCCGCAAGCCCGGCGCGCCGGGCATTTGAGTTTCCGCGGCCGCCCGGAGGTCAGCGGGCGGGACGGCGCGAGGAGATCTGGCCTTATGCGAGGAAGGCGTGCACGAGGGTGGCGGGGCCTTAGGCTTGCGCCTGGGTCGGTGGCTTCAGGCGGGCCGCCGCCACCGCAGCCGCATCCGATAACGGGCGAAAGCACGCCGGGTCGAATTCCGCCAAGGCGACCAGACCGTTCCAATCGAGAATGGTCAATTGTCCGCCGTGCAAGGTCGCCAAGCCCGTCATCTTGAGGGTTCGCAGGATGCGGTGGGTGTGGACGGCCGAAAGACCCAGGGCGTCAGCGATGTCCGATTGCAGTGCGGGAAAGTGGCAGCGGCCGTCATGCGCCAAGGCCACCACCTTCTGTCGCGCGTAGATCTCGCAAAACAGGTTGGCGGTTCGCGCCACGGCGGTGCGCCGCCCAAGCCCGACCATCCAGTTGCGCTGCAACCGGGCCTCGGTCATGACCGCACGGCAAAGGGCCGCGAGCAGGTTGGGGTGTCGCCTGATCAGTGTGGAGACTTCACGGGTCGTGGTCTGACGGATCTCGCAATCGCCGAGCGCGCGGACTTCGTGATCGACGCCCGTGAAAAGGCCGCTCAGGTCGAGCAGGTCGCCGGGGGTGGCGAACCCCAGGATCTGCCGCCCGCCATCGGCGAGCACATGCTGGCGCACCGCCATGCCACGGGCCAGAACTCTAAACCGAGACGGCGCTGCGATCTCGACGATCGCTTGGCCGGCGGGGACTTGGAGCACCGATTGGGAGCAGTCGGACAAGCTGTCGCGAACATCGTTCTGAACCGGCCCGAAGCGGTCGATGCTCGCGGTGAGCAACCGGTTCATTGCGTTCGGCTCCGCGCCGGTCGGCCCACGACTGCGACCCGTTCATCGTTGCGCCAGATCTCGACCCGCTCGCAACTGCGATGTTCCGCTAGAAGGCTCGCCGCGTGCATCGTCGGTTCGCGACCGCCGACGGCGACATCGATATCGACAAAAGTCGCGGTTTGATTTCTGCAGACTCCAATATAAACGTAATTGATCATGATCGGTCCCCGGATCACATAGAAAATAACCGTAAATGATCGCGTGATTATTGACCTTGATATAGGTTAAAAGGGTCGTGTTTATTTTTCACGCGATCCATTTAAGTCAACTCGCCTAGCGGTAGATGGTTCAAGCGACAATTTTATTGCATGTACTGTAGAGCTTGTGCTTGAGCGCCGATCCGTCAGTCCGCCCTAGGTAGACCAACAGGTTGGCGCCCAGCCGGGTGGATGAGCCACGCCCGAAATCCGACCGGGAGAACGTGGCCGCCATCATTTGATCTAAGCTTAACTGCAACTCAAGGCTGCCGGGCAAGCCGCCGATCCCACTTCGTCGTGCAGCCGACCCAGGTCGATTTGGGCGATAGCCTCGGCCTGACCCCCGTGCATGCGAAAGGGTGATGGTGGAACTACGCCATCAAGGCCCGATAGAATGGGTAGGTTCTCAGGGATGATCCTGGATTGGCCTCGGCTCGAGGCCATCGCCGGCTTCGATCCGACCTATCTGCACCTGGACCGTGATCCCGTGTGAGGCTCTCTGTACGGCGACGCCGCCTTGGTCAGTCGCGCCAGCCGAAATACGGCTTCAGCAGCCGGACATCGACGGGCTTGGACAGGATCGGGATGTCTTTGTACAGGGCGGGAATGTTCTCCCGCTCATACCCTGTAGCGAAGACGTAGGGAACGCCAAGGGTCGTGAGCACGTCGGCCAGCGGAAAGACCATCTCGCCACGCAGGTTGATATCCAGCACGGCGCCATCGATCGGCGTGGTCTCGATCAGCGCCAAGGCCTGCGCCAGCTGACCGACGGGTCCGACGACCTCCGCGCCCAACTCGGTCAAGGCGTCGGTCAGGACTTCCGCCAGCAGGTACTCGTCCTCGACCACCAGAATGCGAGCAGGGCGGGGCGCGTCAGTCATGGTTCGGGTCGCCCCCGGATTTGGCGGCCGGTAGAGGAAGGTCGATCACGCAGTGGACGCCGTCCGACTCGAACCGGAAATCGGTCTTGGCGCCGAGCTGATAGGGCAGGGCGCGTTCGATCAACTGTCGTCCATAGCCGCCGCCGCGCGCTGGTTCGTCCGGACCCGGCATCCCCGGCACGCCGCTCTCGCGCCAGTCCACCACCAGATGGTCCGGCCCGGGCGGCGCCTGGCGCACTTGCCAGCGAACGACGAGCCGCCCTTCCGGATGGGTCAGGGCGCCATATTTGATCGCGTTGGTCGTAAGCTCGTGCAGGCCAAGCGCCAGGATCTGGACATGCATCGAGCGCAACTCCACGTTCGCAGGACCATCCAAAGTGACGCGTAACGGCTCGCTGTCTCCGGAAAGAGGGACATGAGCGCTCAGCTCCTCGCTGAGCAAGGCGTCGAAAGTCACCCGAGCGCCGTCGGGACGTCGCGACAGCAACCCCTGAACGCGGGACAGGGCCCCGAACCGTTCGCTAATGCGGTCCCTGGCGTCGGCAATGTCCCGGCTGCCGGCCAAACTCTTGCGGACCACTGTTTCCACGATAGCCATCAGGTTGCGCGTGCGGTGTTGCAGTTCGGCCATCAGGATGGCCTGGCGCTCCTGCAGCTGTATCAGCTCGTGAATGTCGGTGACGGCCCCAAACCACTGGCAGACGCGCCCGTGGGCGTTGCGCAGCGGCTCGCCACGCACCAGGAACCAGCGATACTCGCCGCTCCTGTGGCGAATCCGATGCTGGCGCTGGAAGGACTGCCCCGAGTCCAGGGCCGAGGTCCAGGCGTCGTGCGAGCCCTGGCGATCGTCGGGATGAACGACCTCGGCCCAGCCAGATCCGTTGGCCGTCTCAGCGGTCTGTCCGGTGTAGTCGTACCAGCGGGTGTTGTACCAGGTGACGGCGCCGTTGTTCTCGGCGCGCCAGAGCAGGTCGGGCACGACGTCGGCAATGGCCCCCAGGGCGGTCTCGCTGACCTGCAGCGCGGCATTGGCATTGGCGATCTGGCGCGTGCGCTCGTCGACCCGCCTGTCGAGGTCGCGATTTGCCAATTGCAGGCTGGTATTGGCCGACTCCAGTTCCTCGGTCAGCACTTGCAGTTCTTCGAAGGCGACGCGAAGCTCTTCTTCGCTTTGGCTCAGCCGTTCGGACTTTACGTCTTCGGACGTCGCCACCGATGAAGTTGCGGTATATTCCAGGCTCGCCGTCCGCAGATCGCGGGCCAGGCTGGTGACGCGTTCGAGCAGGCGGTTGCGATCCTCGATCAGCCGGGTGTTGTCCTCGACCGAGCTCTCCAGAGCGGTTCGTAGCTGCTCGACCTCGTCGCGTAGCCGTGAAGCCTCCTGTGCGTCAGTCTCAGTACCTGGTTTTTGCGTCATTAAGGGTCCCCTGACGACCTAACGCTGCAAGAGCGCGAAAGTCGCACACGGCGCGAAGCTCAAAGCACCTTTTTTGTCCGCCAGCCGTTTGGCTACAAAGGAAATTGCAGATGCAGACCAAGGACATCATCGTCATCGGGGCCTCGGCGGGAGGTGTCGAGGCCTTGCGTCGTCTCTGCGCTCAGTTCCCGGCCGACCTACCCGCTGCTGTTTTCGTGGTCCAGCATTTGTCCCCCGCAGGGCGCAGCGTGTTGCCGCAACTGCTGGACAGGGTCGGACCACTGCCCGCGACCGCGCCCGTGGACGGCGAAGCGCTGCAAACCGGGCGGATCTATGTGGCAACGCCTGACCACCATCTCCTGCTTAGAGACGGACATATGCTGCTACGTCGTGGCCCCTACGAAAATCGCACGCGTCCGGCCATCAATGCGCTCTTTCGCTCGGCGGCCGTAGCTTACGGCTCGCGGGTGATCGGCGTGGTGCTGACGGGCTTGCTGGACGACGGCACCGACGGGCTGATCGCCATCAAGGCCGTGGGCGGGACGTCGGTGGTGCAAGACCCCGAGGACGCCGAGTGGCCGTCGATGCCGCGTAACGCCATCAAGCGCGACCACGTCGACTATATTGCGGTGCTGGACCAAATGGGTGCGTTGTTGTCGCGCCTGTCGCGCGAGGAAGCGGGGTCAAGCCTTCCCGTGCCGGAGGACTATATAGCCGAGGACCGCATCGCCGCCCAAGACTTCGCCTCTCTCAACAAGGCCGTGGAGACCCCGGGCCGCGCCAGCAAGATGGGATGTCCCGATTGCGGAGGGGTGTTGAACCAGATCCAGACCGACAGGGAGATCCGGTTCCGCTGCCAGGTGGGCCATGCCTTCTCCCCGCTGGGCCTGGCCACCAAGCAATCGGAAGAACTGGAGCGCGCCCTGGGCGTGGCGGTGCGCACCCATCGCGATCGAATGCGCCTGTTCACCCAAATGAAGACCAGCGCCGCCGATCGGGGCCTGCCCCACGCTACGGCGCGTTGGGCGACCGCCTTTGCCGAGGCTGAGCAGTTCGTCGCGGTGCTGGAAAACGCCATGACGCATCTGCGCAGACCGCCGAGCGAGGGCGAGGCGTAAGGCCCACAGATTGTGGTGGCGCCCAAACCGCTCCTGCGATCACTCCGGTTCGCGCAGTGTCGCCATTAGCATCGGCGGAACTTCCTTGGCGAAATACCGGAACGCCATCTGGACGGCCCGGCTGGCGTCTTGGGTCCGCAAGCTGGTCGAAAAAACGATCTCGTCTTCCCCTCCGGCCACCAGGGTCTCGAGCCGCGTCTTGAGGTCCTGTCTGTCAGGCGCCTCGATCAGCTCCAGGAGGTTCATCTTCGTCAGCTGAGCCTGACTGTAGCCCAACCCCCGCCGGGCGGCCTGATTGACCTGCCTGAAGGCCAATGTGTCCGGGGTCAGGAAGCAGATCTCACCTAGGGCGGTGTCCATCACCCGGCCAAGATACTGGCTGTAGTCCTCCGCGCGTCGCTCCTCGGTGATGTCCTGGAACAGGATCACGACGCCATGACCGTCGCCGGCGTCGTCGAGCAGCGGCGAAATGCGGACGCGGCAAATGATCGGCCGCCCGCGTCGATCCAGGCCTTCCAGCACCTGCTCGGCATATTCTGCGCGGCCGCTCTGCACCAATTCCACCTCGGCGCGCAGCCGGTGCACGGGCAGGCCGATGTCCAGAGCGTCGAGGCTGACGCCGATCGCTTCCTCCGTCCGGGGACCCCAGGTGGCCTCGTTCCAACGATTCCACCCTTGCACCCTGTTGCGCGCATCGATGACGATCACTCCGCCGTTCATCGCCCTCAGCACCGATTCCAGATGCAGGCGGTAGCTGGTCGCCTGCTGGCCCTGAAGGCGCAGCTCCTCATTGACCGATTCCATCTCCTCGTTGCTGGAGCGGGCCTCCTCGTTCAGCGTCTCCAGTTCCTCGTTAATCGACTGGAGTTCCTCATTGGTGGTCTCCAGCTCCTCATTGGTCGACTGGAGCTCCTCGTTGGTGGTTTCCAGTTCCTCATTGGCCGACTGCAGCTCCTCGATGGAGTTTTCGAGGTTTTCCTGAAGAACCTCCAGCTCACGCCGCAGCCCATAGCCCTGGGTGTCGTCGCTGAAGGACAGCAGCACCGCATGGACCGAACCGTCGGGGCGATAGAGCGGCCGCACGTCAATGGTCAGGCGGATGGCCTCCAGACCTGTCGGCCGGTATTCCTGATCGCTCAGGCGCACTGAGCGCCGATGACGGAACGCCGCGTCGATCTGCGCGCGCAGCTCGACCGGCCGATACGAGATCGGCAGGTCCTGGAACGGGCGGCCGACGTCCGGCTCGCCCACGCCCAGCAGCCCGTGAGCGGCGAGGTTGGCCAGGATCACCACGCCTGTTTCGTCGATGACCAGAAAGGCCGTCGAGGCCTCGTTCAACACCAGCTCGAACAGTCGCGGATCGTTGGAAGACGCTTCCGGTCGAGATCCCAGGGTCGCTCCAAACCCCGGGTTTAAGGGGCGTCGCCACTCCTGAGGCACCTTGGTGAAGATGCGATGCTTCATCTCGAGCGGGTTGAACAGGCCCGAACGCGCCAGCTGGGTCTCGGCCTTGCCCAGGAACATATAGCCGTCGCTGGCCAGAGCGTAATGCAGGCGCGGCAAGACGATGTCCTGAGTTTCGCTCTCCAGATAGATCAGCAGGTTGCGGCAGACCAGCAGGTCGATCCGCGAGATCGGCGCGTCATAGACCACGTTGTGGCGGCCAAAGATCACGCTTTTGCGCAGGTCGCGCTGAAAGACGTAGTGGTTGTGGGATCGCTCGAAATAGCGCTCCAGATACTCTGGCGGCACGCTCTCGACGTCGCGTGGCAGGTAGGTGGCCACGCGCGCGGTCTTCAGCGCCTCCTCATCCAGGTCGGTGGCGTAGATTTTCACCCGCTCGCAGGTTTCCTTCACGCCCAAGGCTTCGGCGAACAGCATCGCTAGCGAATAGGGTTCTTCTCCCGAGGCGCAGCCGACGCTCCAGACTCGGATGTGCCGCCCATCCTTGGCGTTGGCCACAACCTCGGGAATGACCTGATCGCGCAGCGCCGCCCAAGCCTCTTCGTCACGGAAGAAAGAGGTGACGTTGATCAGCACCGTGTTGAGCAGGTCCTCGAACTCGCCGGGATGGACCTCCAGGTGAGCCTGGTAGGCGGCGAAGGTCTGGACGCTCACTGCTTCCATGCGCAGCGCGATGCGACGACGCAGACTGGCGCGCTTGTAGCCGCGAAAATCCATCCCGCGGCTTTGCTGGATATGGCCAAGCAGCGTCTCGAACTCGGGATCGGCGGGCGTTTTCTCGACCATGCGACGCACGACTCCAGCGAATCAAAGACCTTTCGTAGCCCCTCGGCGGCGCAAGTCTATACCAGAGCGTCAGTCTGGACGCCTTCGCACGGGCGGGCCGTTGAGGTCCGGTAGACTGCGGCGGGAACTACTCGATCCTGGTGGGAACGGGCTCCAATTCCTGCGGAGACGAACCGGCCGGCTGGTCCAAACGGCAGCTTAGGCGACCTTGCCGGCGGCAATATTTCGGATCGGCGTCGCAAGCACCACGTCCTTGACCCAGTCGCGGCGTTTGGAGACATGCGACAGCATGCGACTGCGACGATAGACCTCAGCGGTGTGGAGGATGTCGTCTGCCGCAATGTTCTAGAGCCCTTTCCGACCTGATGGCTTCATCAAGGTCGGGCGAAAAGGGCTCTAAATCAGAAGTTTAGAGCATTTTTCGATCCGATAACCGTTTCACACTTATCGGAAAATGCTCTAGGCAGCGAGGCAGGTTCATTTTCGGCGAGAAGCAAAGACGCCGTTTCTATTCCGCTGCGTGAGCGAAGGGCTCAGTATTGATTTTGCGGCAGCGGGAGGGGAGCGCCAGGTGGTCGGCCTGATTGTCGGTGTTGCGCACCCAAGCCCTGTCCCCATGGACGGCCAAGACTTCGAAGTGCGGAAACAGGTTGGAGCCGGTGCGCACGAGGTCTCCAACAGATATGACTTCGTCACAATCCCTGTCGTGCCGGATGGCGAACACATCCGAGTAACTTGATGGCGACATTGCCGAATCCTCCCGATCAATAGGAGACAATAACTCCCTGAATCTGAACGTACCCCGACCGTTTATTGGGCATGATGTCGCACCCTGCTAATAGTCCGCTCAGGTCGCGATATCTGTAGTTGTCCGGGTGGTTCTTCAATATTCGTCGCGTCTTGGAAGGTGTCGATGTTACAGCAAGGTACAGAAAAGGGCTGGATTCCGTGTGTCGTGACAAGTCTTGGCTGGGCCATGGTAAAGCTACGATCAGGACCTGAGGTGTCACAATACGGCGCGCATCTAGTTCGCGGAATACGCAGGGAAATGAAAATTGAGCCGGCGAAATCTGTGCCCGCCGCCACTCCATCGCAATGAACCGTGACGGCTCAGGTTCACAAGGCCTAGTGGATAGAACGCGACGCTTGAGTCCCTCTGGAAATCGCTCGATCCCTTTCCCGAGAAGGATTTAGGCGGGTTCCTAGCGACTGAATCTCACCACTAGCGGCTTGCAGGTGGCGATGCCGAATTTCGAGCACGCGCGGGTCGACTCGAGATCGAGCGACCCGCGCGGCCAGGCTAGACGCTTTCCAGGGTCCGAGTTTCCGCAGCGGCGGGTGCGAGCCGTTGGGTCAGTGCTTCCAGTTGGGCGTAAAGCGCTTGCGGCATGCGCGAGCCGAGACGCTTGTAGGCGTCCAGTATGAGGGCGGCTTCTTCCAGCCAGATCGACTTGTCGACGGTCAGCAGGAGGTTCAACGCCGCCTCGTCGAGGTCGAGACCCGAGACATCCAGCGCGCCCGGAGCGGGAAGGCGGCCGATCGCGCTGTCGGAGGCGTCCGCCTCGCCCTCCAGGCGCTCGACGATCCATTTGAGGACGCGGGCGTTCTCGCCATAGCCCGGCCAGACGAACTTGCCGGCCTCGTTCTTGCGGAACCAGTTGACGAAATAGATGCGCGGCAGCTTGGCCGGATCGGCGCTGGCCCCTATCTTCAGCCAATGGCTGAAATAGTCCCCCATGTTGTAGCCACAGAAGGGCAGCATGGCGAAAGGATCGCGGCGGAGCTCGCCGATCTTGTTCTCGGCTGCGGCTGTGCCCTCCGAGGCTACGTTCGAGGCCAGGAACACGCCGTGCTCCCAATCGAAGGCCTCGGTGACCAGCGGCACCGCCGAGGCGCGGCGGCCGCCAAACAGAATGGCCGAGATCGGCACACCGGCCGGATCTTCCCATTCGTCGGCGATAACCGGGCATTGGCCCGCCGGTACGGCGAAACGGGCGTTGGGATGGGCGGCGGGCTCGCCGAGGGCCGGGCTCCAGGCGCGGCCTTTCCAGTCGGTCAGCCCTTCGGGCGGGGTAGGGCTGAGGCCTTCCCACCAGACGTCGCCATCGGCGGTCAGGGCGACATTGGTGTAGATGCAGTTGGCGTGCAGGGTGTCTATGGCGTTGCGGTTGGTCAGGACGCCGGTGCCAGGAGCGACGCCGAAGAAGCCAGCCTCGGGATTGATCGCATAGAGCCGGCCGTCGGCGCCGAACCGCATCCAGCAGATGTCGTCGCCGATGGTCTCGGCCTTCCATCCGGGCAGGGTGGGTTGCAGCATGGCCATGTTGGTCTTGCCGCAGGCGCTGGGGAAGGCGGCGGCGACATAGTGAACCTTGCCAGCCGGCGAGGTCAGCTTGAGGATCAGCATGTGCTCGGCCAGCCAGCCCTCGTCGCGGGCCATCACTGAAGCAATGCGCAGGGCGTAGCACTTCTTGCCCAGAAGGGCGTTGCCGCCATAGCCCGAGCCGTAGGACCAGATCTCGCGGCTTTCCGGGAAGTGGGCGATGTACTTGTCGTCGTTGCACGGCCAGGCGACATCTGCCTGACCCTCTTCGAGCGGCGCGCCCAGGCTGTGGAGCGCGGGCACGAAGAAGCCGTCTTCGCCCAAGGCGTCCAAGGCCGCCTGACCCATCCGGGTCATGACCCGCATCGACACGGCGACATAGGCGCTGTCGGTGATCTCGACCCCGAGCGCACTGATCGGCGAGCCGACCGGCCCCATCGAGAACGGCACGACATACATCGTGCGCCCGCGCATGCAGCCGTCGAACAGGCCGTTCAGGGCGGCGCGCATTTCCAGGGGATCGCGCCAGTTGTTCGTCGGGCCAGCATCTTCCTGATCCTGCGAGCAGATGAAGGTGCGGCTCTCGACGCGGGCGACATCGCGCGGGTCCGAGGCGGCGTAGAAGGAGTTGGGGCGCAGATTTGGGTTGAGGCGCTTGAGCGTCCCGGAGGCGACCAGTTCGCCCGTCAACCGTTCCCATTCGGCGTCGGAGCCATCGCACCAGTAGATGGCCTTGGGTTTGGTCAGGACGGCGACTTCGTTGACCCATGTCACGAGCCGCGCGTGTTTGGTCGGGGGCGCCACGGCGCCCGGCCCATCGTTCTGCATTGCTCACCTGCCTGCGCATTTTGGCGAAACTATTGTTCACCTTGATTGGCAGTATAGCGCGCTGAGACCTCGCCGATAGACTGCGTGCGCCATGACAACGTTGTCGCTCCGAAATCGTTGGCAATCTAGCCTGCCAAATCTGCTCGGTGATCGCTTGCGATACTCGTCGTATCGTCCTGGCGATGATCAATTCGCGTGGGCGTATAAAATTAAGCGCTCGGGAGAAAGCGCTTGGCTTTGTTCCCGATCAGGGCGCCCGGCTTGGCCGAGATGCGTCAAGCCGCCACGAGGAGAACAGCGCCGGCTCGGTTGCGAGAACGCCGTTCGGTCTTGCTATTGAAACTCGGGCGCGGAACACCCAACCTTTTGGCACGTTGACCTCGGCCGGGTCTGAACCCGGCCTTGGCCGCCAGGAGAGCGCATGAGCCCGGACGACCTGCACGCTTCGGAGGCTGTCGAGGTGTCCGCCGCCCAAGACCTGGAGCGCTATCAAGCGATCCGGCGACGCACCGAGGCGTTGGCTGCACCGCTTTCGCCCGAGGATCAGGCCGCGCAGTCGATGGCGGACGCCAGTCCCACCAAGTGGCATCGGGCGCACACGACCTGGTTCTTCGAAACCTTCCTGCTGAGCCCCTATCTCGCAGGCTACGAGGTCTTCGATCCTCGCTTCGGCTATCTGTTCAACTCCTATTACGAGACCCTTGGAGCCCGTCAGCCAAGGCCGGCGCGGGGCATGTTGACCCGTCCGTCGAGCGCGGAGGTCGGCGACTATCGGGCGCACGTCGATGCGGCGATGGCTCGGCTTCTGCATGGCGCGCTTCGGTCTCGCGAGGTGCTGGAACGCCTGAACCTGGGTCTTGCACACGAGGAGCAGCACCAGGAACTGCTGCTGATGGATATCCTGCATCTCTTCGCTCAGTCGCCGCTGGACCCGGCCTATCAGGTCGAAACCGGGCGGCGCGGCCAAGGGGCTCTGGATCCCGAACGCTTCGTGTCGTTCGAGGGCGGCGTCGTCGAGATCGGGGCCGGGGAGGCCGGTTTCGCATTCGACAACGAGCGCCCGCGACACAAGGTCTATCTGGCGCCCTATCAACTCAGCGATCGCCTGGTGACCAACGGCGAATGGATCGCCTTCATAGAGGCCGGGGGCTACGCCAAGCCCGAGCTCTGGCTGTCCGACGGCTGGGCTCGCGCGGTCGAGGAGGGTTGGCAAGCGCCGCTCTACTGGCGGCGCGCCCAGGATGGCTGGACAGTCATGACCCCCAGTGGGCGCCGACCCGTGGAGCCCGGCGAGCCGGTTTCGCATGTGAGCTACTATGAGGCCGCCGCCTACGCGGCCTGGTCGGGGCGACGCCTGCCGACCGAGGCCGAGTGGGAGGCCGGCGCGCGCGCGCCGGGAGCCGGCGGCCTGCGCCAGTTGCACGGCTATGTCTGGCAATGGACCTCGAGCAGTTACGCTGCCTATCCGGGTTTCCGGGCGGGAACGGGGGCCCTGGGCGAGTACAATGGCAAGTTCATGGTAAATCAGATGGTGTTGCGGGGCGGTTGCGCTGCGACGCCGCCTGGCCATACACGGGCAACCTATCGCAACTTCTTCCATCCGGAAAAGCGTTGGGCCTTCGCCGGCGTTCGACTCGCCGACGACGGCAAGGCCAAGGAGGTTCCGGCCGACAACGGGTTCCTTCAGGACGTGCTTTCGGGTCTCTCGGCTCATCCAAAGACGCTACCCAGCAAGTATTTCTACGACGCAGAGGGCTCGCGTCTGTTCGAAGCAATCTGCGATCTGCCGGAATATTATCTGACCCGGACCGAGACGGCCCTGCTCCGCGAGATCGCGCCGGAAATCGCCGCGCGCATCCCGGATGGCGCCGTATTGGTGGAGTTTGGTAGCGGGGCCAGCGTCAAGACACGGATCCTTCTGGACGCCGCGCCGCAGCTCTCGGCCTATGCGCCCATCGATATCAGCCAGAGCGCCCTGGACGCGGCTGCGGTCTCGATCAAGGCCAGCTATCCGTCCCTGACGGTGGCGCCACTGGTCGATGACTTCACCCAGGCCCTCCGGTTGCCCCAGGCTGTGGCGGGCCGGGTCGCGGTAGGCTTCTTCCCGGGATCGACGATCGGCAATTTCCCGCCTGCGCAGGCAGAGGACTTCCTGCGCAGGGCGGGCGACCTGCTGGGAGAAGGCGCGATGATGGTGGTGGGGGCGGACGTCGCAAAGTCGGCCCAGGTGTTGATCCCCGCCTATGATGACGCCCAGGGCGTAACGGCGGCCTTCAATCTGAATATCCTGGCGCGGGTCGATCGCGAACTGGGAGGCGATTTCGACCTGACGGCCTTCGCGCATCAGGCGGTCTGGAATGAAGCGGATAGCCGGGTGGAGATGCATCTGGTCAGCCGAAAGGTCCAGAGCGTGACGATCAGCGGACAAGTCTTCGGCTTTGCAGTGGGTGAGACCATCCACACCGAGAACTCGTACAAGTACCGTCCATACGCCTTCGAGGCGATCGCTCGGCGGGCCGGCTGGAGCGTTTCGCGCAAGTGGGAAAGCGTGGAACCCGGGTTTGGGGTCTATGCCCTGACCCGATAGTCTGGCGCACGAACGCGCGCTGGACGGGGGATCCAGCGCGCGAGCGCGATTGACGAGGTCTAGAGGCTAGTCGTCAGGCCGAAGGCTGCGGGAGGAAGATCCACCCTTGCGGCCAGCATTGGCGGCCAGATCACGGTCCTTGGCGAAGCTTCGCTTCTCACTGGGAACGCTGGCCCCGCCCTTGCGCGCGATCTCGCGGCGACGTTCGGGGTCCATGGCGGCGAAGCCGCGGCGGCCACGGGGCCGTTCGCTGTCGAGGTCCATATGATGCTCCTAATCGATACTGGTCATGGTCTACGAACCGGGCGCGGCGTCGTAGGGGCGGTCGTCCCCAGGATCGACCGGCGACGCGGGAGAGGGCATTTCATCGGGCGTCGATCCCGGGTCGTATTCCGGAGGCTTGGGCTCGATGGGAGGTGGTGCGTCGGGGTCGGTCATTTACGTCGTGTCCTGCGCGTTCAGTGACGTAACCGGCGAAGCCGCGTTCGGTTCACGCCAAAGCGTGAGTAAATGCACGCAACGGGCGCAAAGGGCGTCAGGCCAAGGAATTCAGAGCTTGTCAAAGACCATGAAGTCGAAGGTTGGCGCCCATATCACGGCGCCCCACTGGCGGCTTGGAGCGGGTTGCGTCGCGGGCCTGGCCGCCTGGGCGGCGGCGTTCTGGTTGCAGGCTCCGAAAGGCGCGCACCTGCTGCTGGGCTGGGATGTGGCGGCGATTACCTATCTGGCGCTGACCTGGCGGATGTTCCTGCGCGCCGAGGAGGCCGAGATACGCGACCGGGCCGCGCTGGAAGACGAGGGCCGGTCGGTGCTGTTGCTCATCGTGCTAGCCGCTATCGTCGCCAGTCTGGGCGCGGTGGTCGACGCCATGGTCGCGGCGCGGACCGCTCAGGGCGCGGCCAAGGCATTCATTGCCGTCAGCGCCGGCGCGACCCTGATCCTGTCATGGCTGGTGCTGCAATCGGTCTTCGTGCCCCACTATGCCCACCGCCATTTTGGCGACGGCACGAGCAAGGGCGGCATAGGTTTTCCGGGCGAGCCGCCTACCAGCTACATGGATTTCGTCTATCTGGCGTTCAGCGTGGGGGCCACGTTTCAGGTGTCGGACAACACCATCCTGACCTCGCGCCTGCGCCGGCTGGTTACCGCCCACGCGGCGACCGCCTTCGCCTACAACACCGCCATCCTGGCGCTGGGGATCAACATCATCGCCGGCGTGGTGAGCGGTTAGCGCCGCGATCCTGGACTGGCGTCTTGGGCAAATCGTCCAAGTGCAGGACCAGATCCTGATCGGCGTCGAGCAGCGCGAAGCGCGACCTTGCGGCCTTGAGGGCCTCGTCTCTGGAAATGCGGCGGTTAAAGTCGGCGTCCGCGCCCATGACCGGTTGCGGTTCGGCAAGCAGCGCGTAGGGCGCGGCGCCTTGCATTCCGCCGCCGACCAGCCCGCCGCGCTTGCGGGGCGGGCCACCGCCCGAGCCGCTGGGGCCGGCGGCTGGATTGGCGCCCAGCAGGATTTCGGGGGCGACGTTCTTCTCGTAGGCCGAGACCTCGAAACCGTCGATGTTGTCCTTGTCCGCGTCCAGAACGGTGAAGAAGCGTCCGGCGTCAGCGACGAACTCATCACGCGACAGCGCGCCGTCATGGTTGGCGTCGGCGCCGGAGAACCAGGCCGCCACCGGATAGGGGGCGTCATCCTGCGCTCGGAAGGGCTCGCCTGCGGGGCTGATGAAGAGTTGATGGCGGGCGCGTCCCGGGCCCCGTTGGCCGTCGCCGGGTGGCGCTTCAAAGCCCCGACCGGGCTTGGGATCATCGGGCGAGGCGTAGGCGCCGGTGGAAAGCGACAGGGCCCCGAGCAGCGCGCAGACCAGAACACGAGATGTCATGAGCAACTCCTTCCTCCAACATCAAGCGCGGCCGGGTTGCCTGCGAATGTCAGTTGCGAAGCCTCGCCTTTCGCGCTCGCAACAAAGCGCCGCCTTGTCGCCTAGATCGGCAGGCGAACGCAGGCGCGCAGGCCGCCTTCGGGCCGGTTGGCCAGGGTGACGTCGCCGCCATGGGCTCTCGCCAGGGATCGCACGACCGCCAGACCCAGGCCGATGCCGCCCGTTTCGCGGTTTCGCGACGGCTCGCCCCGGAAGAACGGCTCGAACACTCGATCCAGTTCGGCGGGGGGAATTCCGGGGCCGTCGTCGTCGATCTCGATGATCGCCATGTCACCCTCGGCGCACACCCGGCCGCGCGCGACCTGGCCATATTTCAGGGCGTTCTCGACCAGATTGACGACCAGCCGCTTGAGCGCGATCGGATCGCCTTCAATAACGATCTTTTCGGCCTGTTCGACTGTGGCGAGGCCGCCGGTCTCGGCGGCTTCATCGACGACGCTTTCCAGCAGGGAGGCCAGTTCCAGCTTGGTGCGTTCGGCGGGGCGGGTGGTGTCGCGCACGAAGGCCAGGGCGGCCGAGATCATCGCCTCCATCTGGTCGATGTCGGCGGCCAGCTTGGCGCGCACCTCGTCGGGCGTGGCCTCGATACGGAAGCGCATGCGGGTCAGCGGCGTGCGCAGGTCGTGGGCGATGGCCCCGATCATCGCTGTCCGATCCTCGACATAGCGCCGCAACCGCTCCTGCATCATGTTGAAGGCGTTGGCGGCGGCCATCACCTCGGTCGAGCCCGAAAGCTCCAGCGGAGCGGCGCGCGGATCGCGGCCCAGGCGCTCGGCGGCCTCGGCGAAGGCGGTGATCGGCTCGGCCAGGCGGCGGGCGAAAAGCCAGGCCAAGGGAGCGACAGCCAGCATGGACAGCACCAGGATCAGCAAAACCCGTTGCTGCCAGCTGTCGAAGCGGAAGCTGGGCTTGGGCTCGACCACGACCCAGCCGCCGTCGCTCTGGCGCACGCCCAGCTTGAAGTCGCCGAAGATGAACGGCTCGTCGCGGGCCGGGCCGGGCCGGGCGCCACGCTCGCCAGGCGGCGGCAGTTCCCGGGTGATGAACTGATCGCGCGGGCCGCCGGGACCGCTGTGGCCACCCCGACCGCCCGGTCCACCCCGTCCGCCGGGGCCGCCCGAACCGCCGGGGTGGTCTATCCTGTCACTCTTGAAGCGCCGAACGAAGAACCGGGGGCCGTTGTCGGTGACGATCTCGATGCGCGCCGGGGCCACATCGATGGCGCGGCCGATGCCAGCCTTGAATTCGGCCCGGCGTGGGGAATCAGGGCCGCCGGAAGGCATCTTCGTGCGGGTCTGAACGATCAGGGCGCGGCCGTCGCGCGGCTGTACTGGCTGGCCGGTCTTCAGGGCCCGCGTGATTTCCGACAACCGGTAGAGCTCGGGCGGCGGCGGCGGCAGGGTGAAGATGACGGCGATGGCGATCAATTGCGCCGCCACAAGGGTCAGCGTCACCAGTCCCAACGCCTGCATGAACAGCGGCGCGCCGCGACCACGCTGGCTCATGGGGTGCGAACGACCTTGGCGGTGAACATGTAGCCTTCGCTGCGAATGGTGCGGATCAGCTCACTGCCGCCGCCATCGTCCAGCTTGCGTCGTAGCCGGCTGATCTGGACATCGATCGCGCGATCATAGGCGTCGGAATCGCGGCCTCGAGCAAGATCAAGAAGTTGATCGCGGGTTAGCACCCTCTGGGGACGTTCGACGAAGGCGCGCAGCAGCGAGAACTCGCCGCTGGAGAGATTCACGACCACGGACTGGGGCGAGCGAAGCTCGCGGCGCACCAGATCGAGCCGCCAGCCGGCGAACTCGCAGGCCGCGCCCATGCCGTCGTCGCTGTTGCGGGGTTCCTGCCGGCGGCGCAGCACCGCACGGATACGGGCTAGCAACTCGCGCGGATTGCAGGGCTTGGGCAGATAGTCGTCGGCGCCGAGTTCGAGGCCGACAATGCGGTCGGTCTCCTCGCCCATGGCCGACAGCATGATGATGGCCGGGCCGTCCTGCGCCGAAAGCCGACGGCAGATGGCCAGGCCGTCTTCGCCGGGCAGCATGATGTCGAGCACCACCAGATCAACAGGTCCGCGCGCGAGGACCTGTTCCATGGTCCGGGCGTCGGAGGCGGTGTCTACCGCATAGCCGTGGCGTCCCAGAAATTCGGACACGACATCGCGAATGCCGGGGTCGTCATCGACGATGAGTATCCGCGACGCCGCGCCGCGCGGGGTCTCCGGGTCGGCCATAGGGCCAGTCTGCGGGATGGTCTCCATGAGACGCTCCTGTCATATCCCCGTGGCCCCCTGATTTCACGCTTGAAACAGCGGCGCAACCCAGCTGTGTGACTTGGACCCGATCCGCCAAGGAGCTCCTGATAAACCGTCTTCCCTCGTTTCTCGCGGCCATCGCGACATTCTGCGGCGCCGCTTCGATGGCTCAAGCTCAAGGACCCGGCGGCGGGCGCTCGCAGGATGCCGACGGCGACGGCAAGGTAAGCGCCTCGGAACATGCCGCCTGGGGCGTTCAGCGCTTTGCGCGCATGGACGAGAATGGCGACGGCGTCATCGGCAAGGCCGAGGCCAAGGCCATCCGAAAACGCGCGGCCGATCGCATGATGAACGCGGGGGTGCCGCCCTCTATCATGGCCGCCCGGGCAGATCCGATCGCAGAGATGGACGCCGACAAGGATGGCCAGGTCTCGCGGGAAGAGGCGGCGGCGCTGCAGCAGGCCCGCTTCGCGGCGGCCGACCAAAATGGCGATGGCGCGCTAGACGCCGCCGAACAGGCAGTTTCGCGCCCGGGGGCGCCTCCGCGCGGCTAGATGTTTGGTCCCGGACTTTGATGGTGCACTATTTTCCGATGGTTGGAAGGATGCGCTATGGGGCAGGTACACCACGGGAGCGCCACAACGACAGCGGCGGTCCGTCGAGCGG